>JAZQBH010000210.1:0-3925 GCA_045545655.1 Oscillospiraceae bacterium | reverse complement strand
AGCAAAAACGGCGGTGCAATTGCACCGCCGTTATTTATATTACTTGACTACAATGTTTACAAGCTTGTTGGGAACAGCAATCTTCTTAACGATAGTCTTGCCGTCGGTGAGCGACTTGATTTCAGAAAGTTCAAGCGCCATTGTGATAAGAGTATCGCTGTCGCTGTCAACGGGTGCGTTGAAGCGTGCCTTAACCTTACCGTTTACCTGAACTGCAAGCTCAACGGTGCTGTCTACGCAGAGCTTTTCGTCATACTCAGCCCACTTCTGCTCGTTGAGTATACCAAAGCCAAGCTGCTCGAACAGTTCTTCCGAGATATGCGGAGCAAACGGGTTGAGCAAAATCAAAAGTGTTCTGAACTCTGCTCTGTTGAAACCGCCAGCCTCGTCAGCGTCATTCAGCAGACCCATCATTGCGGCAATAGCAGTGTTGAACTTCAGGTCCTCAATATCCTCGGATACCTTCTTGATAGTCTTGTGCATTGAAGAACGCAACTTTTCAGAATACTCGTCGCCGTCCTTGAGCTGTTCGGACATATTCCAGATTCTGTCGAGGAAGCGCTTGCAGCCCTTGATGCCGTTTTCCTGCCACGGAGCAGCCTTTTCAAAGTCGCCGACAAACATTTCGTACAGACGCATTGTGTCAGCGCCGTATTCCTTAACAACATCATCGGGATTTACTACGTTGCCCTTTGACTTCGACATCTTGCAGAACTTGCCAGGATTTTCGGGGTCCTTACCCAGAATCATACCGTGAGAGGTACGCTTTGCATACGGCTCTTTACAGCCTACAACATTGCTGTCATACAGGAACTTGTGCCAGAAACGGCTGTACAGCAGGTGGAGTGTGGTATGCTCCATACCGCCGTTGTACCAGTCAACAGGCAACCAGTAGTTGAGTGCTTCCTTGGAAGCAAGCTCCTTGTCGTTGGTGGGATCAGTGTAGCGCAGGAAGTACCATGAAGAACCAGCCCACTGCGGCATTGTGTCGGTTTCACGCTTAGCCGCACCGCCGCATTCGGGACAAGTGCAGTTGATAAAGCTTTCCAGTGTAGACAGAGGGCTTTCGCCTGTGTCTGTGGGCATATAGCTGTCAACCTCGGGCAGTCTGAGGGGGAGTTCGCTTTCAGGAACTGCAACCCAGCCGCACTTATCGCAGTGAACGACGGGGATAGGCTCGCCCCAGTATCTCTGACGGGAGAATACCCAGTCACGCAGTTTGAAGTTAACCTTCTCGTTGCCGATACCCTTTTCAGTAACCCATTCCTTGATTTTAACCTTAGCGTCCTCAACAGACAGACCATCAAGGAAGTCAGAATTTACGAGAATACCAGTTGCACAATCGGTGAACGGCTCCTTCTGAACGTCCTCGCCGCCCTTAACAACCTCGATGATAGGCAGGTTGAACTTCTTTGCAAACTCCCAGTCACGGGTGTCGTGCGCAGGAACAGCCATAATTGCGCCTGTGCCGTAGCTCATAAGAACATAGTCGGAAATGAAAATCGGAATTTCCTTGCCGTTTACGGGGTTAATTGCCTTAACTCCCTCAAGCATAACGCCGCTCTTGTCCTTGTTCATTTCGGTACGGTCGAAGTCGGACTTCTTAGCCGCCTCAGCCTGATATGCACGTACAGCGTCCATATTTGTCAGCTTGTCTGCCCAGCCCTCGATAAGCGGGTGTTCAGGGGAGATAACCATATATGTCGCACCGAACATTGTATCGGGACGTGTTGTGTAGATAAGCAGGTCGTCGCCGAGCGTGGTCTTGAATGTAACTTCTGCACCTGTCGAACGGCCGATCCAGTTAACCTGTGCGGTCTTGATTTTCTCGAAGTAGTCAACGCTGTCGAGGTCGTCAAGCAGCTTCTGTGCATACTCGGTAATCTTCAGCATCCACTGGTTCTTCACCTTGTGGATAACCTCGCCGCCGCAGCGTTCGCAAACGCCGTTTACAACTTCTTCGTTTGCAAGAACTACCTTACAGCAGGTGCACCAGTTTACGTTCATTTCCTTCTTGTATGCAAGACCAGCCTTGAACAGCTTGAGGAAAATCCACTGTGTCCACTTGAAGTAGTCGGGGTCGGTTGTATTTACTTCACGCTCCCAGTCAAACGACAGACCAAGCATTTTAAGCTGACTTCTGAAGCGGTTTACGTTATTTTCAGTAACGATTGCAGGGTGAATTTTATTTTTGATAGCGTAATTTTCGGTAGGAAGTCCGAATGCGTCCCAGCCCATCGGGAATAATACGTTGTAGCCCTGCATACGGCGCTTTCTTGAAACGATATCCATAGCGGTGTAGGGTCGTGGGTGACCAATGTGCAGACCTGCACCCGACGGATACGGAAACTCTACCAGTGCGTAGAATTTCGGCTTTGAATAGTCATTCTCAGCGTGGAACGTGCGGTGCTCGTCCCAGTACTTTTGCCATTTTTGTTCAATGGCGGTAAAATCATATTTCATTTTTCATAATCCTTTCGATTAAGTTTTATCAGAATATACATCAATATTATACCTCTATCAGCAGATTTTGTCAAGTACAAAAACAAAAAAACAGCACACTGTAAAGCATTTTAAATGCAGGACTTACGGCTGATTAAGGCGGTTCTTTTGCCATAAAACTGATTTTTTATGAACAGAAATTCAATTTCACTGAGATAAACTATATTTCTTGACTGTATTTAAAACTGTGTTGAAAAGTATTGTGCAATCAGACAAAAGTTAATCTGCAAAATGCGCCGACAATCTTTATTATTCTTAAAGTCTAGACAAAAGTAAAAAAATATGATATAATATATTATGTGTAGATTTCTGCACAAAGCAAAAACCGAAAGGAAGTATATATTATGAAGGTTACACTTGATACAATTATCGGAGATATTCTCGATTTCAATGCAGAGGCTGCTGCTCCTATCTTCTTTGAAATGGGTATGCATTGCCTTGGTTGTCCTTCCGCTCGTGGCGAGTCTGTAGGTCAGGCTTGTGCTGCGCACGGTGTTGACGCTGAAGAAATCGTGGCTTCTCTTAACGCTGCACTCGGCGAATAATAAGTGTTTACACTCAATAACAGACTGAAAGCGGCTTACGAGCTGTGCCGTGAAGGAAAAGTCGCCGCCGATATCGGCTGCGACCACGCACAGCTTGCGTGCTGTCTTGCAATGAACAAATCAGAATCGGTAATAGCGGCAGACGTGAGGGAAGGTCCTCTTGACGCCGCACGTAGAACAGTGCAGCAATGCGGCGTACAGAATGTTACGCTTGTGCTGTCTGACGGACTAGAAAAGGTTGACTATGCCGATGATGTTATAATATGCGGAATGGGCGGCGAACTTATCGCAAGGATTATTGATGGCTGTCGGTTTTTAAGCAGCGATACACGCTTTATCGTTCAGCCGATGACCCGTGCAGATTATCTCCGCAGATGGCTGTATGAAAACGGCTTTGATATCCGTGAGGAACGCACCGCTGTAGACGGCGGACGTTACTATTCCGTGATGTGTGTTGAATACACAGGCGACCGCAAAAAGCTTGACGAGGTTTCCGCACTTACAGGAAAGATTAGCAATCCCGAACATCTCACACGGATTGCCGCAAAGCTTATCAAGAATGCCGACGGTATGGGTAAGTCCGAGGGCTTTGCCGAACAGGAACAGGCACTTCGCAGAACCGCCGAAAAGATATTGCAGAAAGCAGAGGGTATGAAATGACGGTTTACGAACTTGTAGAGTATCTTGATACAAAAGCGCCGCTCGCCTCTGCGTTAGGCTTTGACAATGTGGGTTTGCTTATCGGTGATGAAAACGCTGAAATCAGCGGCGTGTGCTGTTGCCTTGATGTAACTCACTCAATTGTGAAAGAGGCGGAGGAGAAGGGTGCAAACGTGATTGTTTCGCATCACCCTGTTATCAAGTCGGATCGTAGCCAT
>JAZQBH010000209.1:0-19331 GCA_045545655.1 Oscillospiraceae bacterium | reverse complement strand
GCATTAAAATTTCAAAATAGCCACGATACATATGGTTGGTATAAACGCATATGTGAGGAAGGTTACTTGGATAAGAAGTTAATAGTTTGATATCAAAAAAAGAGCTATCCGATTTAAAATCAGATAGCTCTTAATTTTTAGAATAATTCAAATGTTGCCAAAATGTTGCCGTTTTGATGTTGTGATAACAGAAAATAGCGATGTTAAGCCGTTTGTGTGGGGTCTGTTATTATTCCCACTCGATAGTTCCGATGGGCTTGGGGGTGAGGTCATAGAGGACGCGGTTGATGCCGTCCACCTCTGCGGTGATGCGGTCGGTAATCTTGTGCAGCAGTGCGTAGGGAATTTCCTCGATAGTCGCACTCATTGCGTCAGTGGTGTTTACCGCACGGATAATTGCAGGCCAGCCCTCATAACGCTTGCCGTCCTTAACGCCTACGCTCTTCATATCGGGCACAGCGATAAAGTACTGCCATACGGTCTTATTAAGACCTGCGTTGTCAAACTCCTCACGGAGGATAGCGTCTGCCTCACGCAGAGCGTGAAGTCTGTCACGGGTGATAGCGCCAAGACAACGAACGCCAAGTCCGGGGCCGGGGAACGGCTGACGGTGAACCATAGAATCAGGCAGACCCAGTGCAGTACCTACAACTCTTACTTCGTCCTTATAAAGCAGCTTGACAGGCTCAACCAGCTCAAACTGCATATCCTCAGGCAGACCGCCTACATTGTGGTGTGCCTTTACGCCGTCGCTTTCAAGAATATCGGGGTAGATTGTACCCTGTGCAAGGAAGGAAATGCCCTCAAGCTTGCCAGCCTCTTCGTCGAATACCTTGATGAACTCGCCGCCGATAATCTTACGCTTCTTTTCAGGCTCGCTTACGTCCTTAAGCAAGTCAAGGAAACGGTCGGTTGCGTCTACATAGATGAGGTTAGCGTCAAGCTGGTTCTTGAATACTTCGATAACCTGCTCGCTTTCGCCCTTTCTCATCAGGCCGTGATTAACGTGCACGCATACAAGCTGCTTGCCTACCGCCTTGATAAGAAGCGCCGCTACAACCGAGCTGTCAACGCCGCCAGACAGTGCCAGCAACACCTTCTTGTCGCCTACCTGTGCACGAACAGCCGCAACCTGCTCGTCAATAAACTTATTGGCAAGCTCAGGAGTGGTAATTCTTTCCATAGATTCTGGTCTGATATTGCTCATAGAAACATCTCCTTACAGAAAATAAAAATTATGAAATTATAATATCACAATTCAAACGATTTTGCAATAGTTTTTTTAAAAAAATTCTGATATTTTTTGTCTTTTGTAACCGCCACACTGTTTTGTGCAAAATCAGCCGCCGCCCTCTAGAAAATTTTGTGCATTTTTTTACTGTTCTGATATGATAAAGCTGTCTGAGTGAGGCACATCAAAAAGCAATAACCCTCCCCGATTAGCAAGATAGTGAAAAAGAAGTTTTTTCACTATCGAGTGCCTACCTGTATTCGCAACTACACTTGTTACGAATTGACCAAGGCGGCACGCCTTAATCGGGGGAGGGTCTGCTGTTAATCCGAAAAGAACAAGTTACATATTATTACTTTTTCTTCTTCTTTGAAAGAGCCATTGCCGCAGCCGCAAGTGACGCGCCAGCGAAGATTGCGCCAGCTTCTCCTGCGCCTGTTGCGGGGTTGTCGACGTCAGCTGTGCCACCTACATAGCCTCTTGCCATAAGCTGCTTTGTCCAGTCGCCGAGGAATGCCTCAACGGTGATTGCGGTCTTGCCGTCGTCGATGTAAGGCTTGTCGAGAACAGTTGTCCACGCTTCTCTTGCCTTGGAGTTGTCAACACCGCTCTTTTCGATTGTGCCGTACTCATACATCATCTTGGATGTACCGCCAAGTCCGTTGCTCCAAGCGGCTGGTGCAATAAGGGACTGACCCTTGTTTGCAGCATAGTCGGTTGTTTCAACGGTAGTCTTGTAGAATACAACCTCAGATGTGTTGGGCTGCCACGGACGTCCGAAGTAGCCGGGCTTCGAGAGTGTTTCAGAAGCAGTGTCAACGCCGGGTGTTGTGGAGGTTACTGTGCACTCGTACATAAGGTAGCCTCTGCCGCTCTTCTGCTGTGCGGCGGTGATGTAAGCCGCGTCGCTTGATGTCTTGTCGTCAGTGTTCATAACGAGGTCGCACTGATAGAACACAGCAGTCATAGCGCCGAAGATGAAGTCAACCGCACCGAGAACGTCACAGTTCTGGAACACAGCCTTGATATTTTCTCCTCCGTAGAGGGTATCCTGTCTGCCTATGAACTTACAGTTGTTGAACACAGCCTTGTCGCCTGTGATTGCCATTGCGGCCGCTCTTTCAACAAAGCTTCTGCTCTGAACGGAGGTGTCGCCGTAGGTTGTAGGACGCTTGCCCTTAGAGCCGCTCTCCCACATAACAACGGTGTCAGCCGCTTCCTTCTTGGAAATGTACTGGTTGAAGGAGTTTTCAAATACAATGCCGTCAGCCTCAAAACCGTCGCCGTTTACAACAACGGTTGCATTCCAATAAGAGCCGCTTGTTGTGCCAGAACCAGGGTTTGCAAACGACAGAGAACCGTTTGCCTTGTTTACAGCAAGCAGGTCTGCGTCATACTTGCAGTCTGTTCCCATACTGTAATAGTTGTAGCCGTGGCCGTAGTAGGAAGTAATTCTTACAACGTTCTTGCCGATATCCACGCCCTTGTTGGTAATTTCAAGGCTGGAGTTCTTGCCAGCGGCATTTGCAAGTGTAACGTTAGGAACGTCAATCACCAGCATTTCTTCGTAGTTGCCCGGGTCGATTACGATAGTTACACGCTTGTTTTCAGTGCCTCTGTCCATCTGTCTTACAGCGTCAAGAGCGTCATTGATGGTCTTGTACTGCTTGTTTGCACCAACGGCAATCTTTGCCTTGTATGCGGTGGGCGACTCTACGTTAATCTTGGTGAAGTAGGTCTGCTTTGCGGTTTTGCCGTTGTCAGCAGTGCCGTCGATACCCTTGATTGTGAGAGTGCCGTCCTTAGTAACGGAAATCTGAGTGGTTTCAAACTGCGATGTGCTGCCAGACGCAGAAAGCACCTTTTCGCCGTTTGCGTCAAACGCTGCCTGATAGCAGTACTCGAGAGTTACAAGCTGACCCTTCTTTACGGGAATATTGATTTCGCCGTCCTTGTTGAGCAGCAGGTAGGTCTTGTTTTCAGCAACACTGCCGTTGAGCGCAAGACCAAGATAGTACTTCTTGCCGTCGATTGTTTCAAGACCAGGGTTTCCAGCGTTATACTTTGCGAAATCCCAGTTGGTTACCTTTTCAAACTCAACTTCCTTGTTCACAGCCTTGCCGTTTACAACGATGTTGGAAGTTACCTTCTGAGCATACGCCGCAGTACCAGTGCCAGTCACCTTGACGGAGTATGTGCCGTTTCTGAGCGCAGGCTTCTCGCCAGCCTTGAAGGAGTAGGAGTAGCCCTTTTCGTTGAGGTTAGTGAAGGTTACCACAGCGGAGGACTTTGCACTGTCGGGCAGACCTGTGTAAGTCATATTCACAGCGTAGGTATCCTTTGCGGCAAATGCGATATCCTGTGTGCCGTCTGCTGTCTTGGAAATGGAAGCGTCCTTGATTACATAGTCGTTCACGCCGTCAGCCACGATATCGTACTTAACGCCCTTTTCAAGATATACAGTAAACTGGTCGCCCGAAACCTTCAGCTCAGGAACATAGATTGCATTCTTGTTCACAAAGGAGAGCGAAAGCTTCTTGAGTGCCGCCTCGGACAGACCTGTAATCTTACCTGTGATTTTCGCAACATCAACGCTTGCGATAGTCACGTTTTCTGTAACGGCAGAAGAGCCCTTCTTCACGTCAACAGTAGTGTTGCTCTTGATTACATAGCCGTTTGCACCCACGAGAGATACATCATAAGCATAGCTGTCGTTGAGGTAAACGCTGTACTTGCCGCCCGAAGGTGTAACATCGGTCTGTGCGCCTGTGGTCTTGTTGGTGAAGCGCAGGCTGTAGCCTGTGCTGTCAATTCCTGCGGCGTCAGCGGTGTTTACAGTACCCGACACCTGAACAGGGTTTGTATGCTCACGCATAGCTCTGTATACAACCAGCTTTTCGTTGATGGAGTATACCTTATACATACCGTATTCAGAAGCGTTGAAGGTAATCTTCACGCCGTTGCCGTTGCTTTCAGCCTTCTGGATTTTTCCGCTGGGCGACTCACAATAGATTGTGGAAGCGCCGCCGTTTGAGCCTGTATACATTGTGAGAATATCGCCCTCGTACAGCTTGATACCCATATATACAACTGCACTTGCATTGTTGGAGTAAACATAGCCGTTAAGGGTTGCGTCCTCAATGGTCTTTGCCTTCTTATCGTCGTATCTTGTGATAGCCTCGTTACAGCCTCTGATACGGTTGTTGGTGTTACCGCCGCCGTTGAACACCAGCTCGTCAGTTACGAACGAACCGATTGTAGCGCCTGTAGAGCCAGCCGCTGTACCCGAACCATACCAGCCGTTGATGATATCAGCGGTAAGCATATTGTTGTACTTGCTTTCGTCCAGCTTATCTGCGCCGAAATCCCATACATCAATCTTGCCGTTGCCAGCCGCCACGGGAGGATTAACCTCGTCAGGAAGGTTGGACACGTTCAAGCCGTGCAGATAGCAATCGCCAGCCGCCTTAATTGTGAACTTGAGCGTGGTTGCAACGCCCTTATACTCAAACGAAGCAGTGGAAAGTCCCTCTGCTCTGCCGTCTGTGATAAGCTTTGACTTCTCGCCTACAAACTCGCCCTTTTCAGAGGAAGCGTTGATTGTAGCCTTGCTGTCGGTGCTTATTCCGCAGAGGTTAAAGGTAACGATGCTGTCGCCGGCAACCTTTACTTCGATGGTATCGGAATTATTGACGATAACTCCGTCCTTCTTATCCTTGTATGCCAGCTTGCCGCTGTTGTTTGTGAGTTTCAGGAATCCGTCTGCCGAAGTAACAGAACCGCTTACGGGATTAGCGGCGGTGTTAGCGGCAGGCACGATTGAACCGTCCAAGAAGTTATACATTTTAACAGAGTCCTTCTTTGTGCCGTTATTGTCAGCCACATCGGGAAGAAGCGGCTCGGTTGTGATAGCAGGAACATAAGTGGTGTTTTCAAAGCTCAGAACAAGCGTAGTCTTGCCTGTACCCTTGTACTTGAACACAGCCGAATGTCCGCCGTTATGCAGACAACCCTGCTTTACAGCAACTGTTTCCGAGTAAGAGCCATCCGTGCTCTTCATAGTAAGCTCGGTAGACTTGTTGTACTGGCAGTCGCCCACAGAAATCTTGGTAGGACCGTCAACCGCAATTTCAATGGAGTTGCCTGCCTTGAATTCTACACCGTGCTGATTGCCGTTGTACTTATAAGCGTTTTTGTTGCCTACCTTTACAGTAAGCGCACCCTTGCTTACGTCAGATTTTCCGTTGGTGTCGGTAGGAATGATTGAACCATCCCTGAAATCGTATGTAACCTTTACGTCGTCTGCGTAAGCCGTTGCAGCCGCAGAATAAGACCACTGCGAACCGCCCTCAGGAAGCATCAGTAACGACATAGCCAGTGCGCACGCACTTAAAGCCGCCGCTGTTTTGCTTGCCTTTTTTCCGAAAAGCATCTCAAAAATCCTCCTAAAAATGTTATGGGAATCTAACCCAACATATATTATACCCCTTAAAGGTTGATTTTGTCAAGCAAACTGTGTGTTTTTAGTAAACAACTATAAAAAATATTGTGCAAAAATAACAAACAGTGTAATATTTCGTTACATTTCCTTACATACTGTTTACAGTGCCTGAATTCACAGACTATAAATGTACAAATGTTCTGCTGTTCGCTTTCACACACCAAAGGTTCACACTATTAACAAAAATAAAACCTGCTTTTTTTACAGAATTAACAAAAATCAAGAAAAAATGAGTTTATTTGCCCGAATTTGTTGAGTTTTTGCGAGAGTTATGGTATAATAACGAAGTGCGTTAATAATGCACATCAGGTTTTTTGCGTCTATAGCGATTTCACGCTTTGCGGTGTTAAATCGCATACGCAGAGTAATTCATATTTTCATATTTTGAGGAGAGAAAGAAATGAAGACAACAAAGAAAATAGCATCTATTTTTGCCGCTGCGGCAATGATGCTCACAATGGCTGGCTGTAATGAAAGCGGTGCTGGCAACGGCGACAAGGTGTACAACATCGGTATCTGCCAGCTTATTCAGCACCCTGCACTTGACTCTGCTACACAGGGCTTCAAGGATGTACTGGTTGAAAAGCTTGGCGAAGAGAACGTTAAGTTTGACGAGCAGAATGCAAACGGTGAGTCCACAAACTGCACCACTATCTGCACAGGCTTTGCTGCTGCAAATGTAGACCTTATTCTTGCAAACGCTACCGGTGCACTTCAGGCGGCAAGTGCGGCAACTGCAACAATCCCGATTCTGGGTACATCTGTAACAGACTACGGCACTGCACTTTCTGTGGACAACTGGACAGGCGCTTCCGGCACAAATATTTCCGGCACCTGCGACCTCGCTCCTATCGACCAGCAGGCAGCAATGCTTCTTGAAATGTTCCCCGACGCTAAGAACATCGGTATTCTTTACTGCTCCGCAGAGGCTAACTCCAAGTATCAGGCAGTCAAGTTCACAGAGGCTCTTGCAGGCAAGGGCGTGAACGTTAAGGAATACGGTGCAGCTGATACAAACGAACTCAGCGCAGTTACTTCCACAGCAGCTGCTGAATGCGATGTAATCTATGTTCCTACTGATAACACAATTGCAAACGCAACTGAAACTGTAAGAAACGTTGTAGTTCCCGCTAAGGTTCCCGTAATCGCAGGCGAAGAGGGTATCTGCAAGGGCTGCGGCGTTGCAACACTTTCCATCAGCTACTATGACCTGGGCAGAACCACTGGTGAAATGGCTTACGAAATCCTCGTAAACGGTGCTGACGTTAAGACAATGGAAGTTAAGTTTGCTCCTAACGTAACAAAGAAGTACAACGCTACTATCTGTGCTGAACTCGGAATTACACCTCCCGAGGGTTATGACGCAATCGCTGAATAATCACGGCGAAGATTTTATTTGAACATATTGCATAAACGGAGCGTGGTTGTCTGCCACACTCCGCTTTGCATAATTATATGTCACTTTATCAGGGTAACCCAATGTTACTTTAAACAGAAAATTATATCGGAGAGAATTATGGATTTACTATTAACCAAACTTACGATTTTCGGCAATAGTCTTTCGGGCGATATTACCCAGGGATTGATATGGGGCATTATGGCAATCGGCGTGTTTATCACATACAAAATCCTCGACTTTGCCGACCTTACTGTTGATGGCTCGTTGGGTCTGGGTGGTGTTGTTGCTGTTGTGCTTATCACAAATGGCGTGCCTGTGCCTGTGGCAATGCTTATTGCGTTTGCCGCCGGCTGTCTTGCGGGACTTTGCACGGCTGTACTCAATACAATGCTGGGTATCCCCGGTATCCTTTCGGGTATTCTTACACAGCTTGCACTTTACTCGATTTACCTTGACATCAACGGCAGTGCGAATGCACCGATAAGCGTTGATAAGTTCCCGCTTGTTATTTCTTCAAGATTTGTAACCGCAGGCAACGAGCCGTGGGATATAGTACGCACTGTGCTTACTGCGCTTGCGTTTGTTGCGGCGATTATCGCTGTGCTTTACTGGTTCTTCGGAACTGAATATGGTATGGCTATCCGTGCAACAGGCTGTAACAGTGCAATGTCCAAGGCTGAGAGCATTGATACAAAGCGTACTACGATAGTAGCACTTGTCCTCTCAAACGGCTTTGTGGGACTGTCGGGTGCACTGCTTGCACAGTATCAGGGCTTTGCCGATGTAAATATGGGCAGAGGCGCAATCGTAATCGGTCTTGCGGCTGTTATTATCGGTGCGGTTCTGGGTGAGCTTGTTCTGCGTAAGCACTTCAACTTTGTAGGTAAGCTTGCGTTTACCGCAATCGGTGCAATTGTGTACTTCGTTGTACTGAGAATTGTAATGCTTCTTGGTCTGTCAACTGACAACACCAAGCTGTTCTCAGCACTTATCGTTGCACTGTTCCTTGCAGTGCCTTATCTGCAGAAAACCTCGAAAACCTCGTTCCACAAGGCTGGCAAGCGTTCGGTGAACGCAGTGGTTGTTCCCGCAGACGGCGAACTTCCCTTCGGCGAAGAAGGCGAAAAGCCCGCCACTGTAATGAACAAGGAGGGTAAGTGATATGCTGGAACTGATAAACATTAAAAAAGCATTCAACCCTGGCACTATCAACGAAAAGAAGGCACTCAACGGTGTTTCGATCACCCTTGAGGACGGCGACTTCGTTACGATAATCGGCGGTAACGGCGCAGGTAAGTCAACCACACTAAATGCTATCGCCGGCGTGTGGCCCGTTGATGAAGGCTCTATCGTTATCAACGGACAGAATGTAACAGGCCTTCCCGAGCACAAGCGTGCAAAGTTCATCGGTCGTGTTTTTCAGGACCCGATGACAGGCACTGCCGCTACAATGGAAATTCAGGAAAACCTCGCACTCGCCGCAAGACGTGGCAAGCCGAGAAGCCTCCGCTGGGGTATCAGCAAGGCAGAGCGTGAGGAATATCACGAACTGCTCAAAACCCTTGAGCTTGGTCTTGAAAACAGAATGTCGGCAAAGGTCGGCTTGCTTTCGGGCGGTCAGCGACAGGCGCTCACGCTGCTTATGGCAACGCTGAAAAAGCCTGAAATTCTGCTGCTTGACGAGCACACAGCCGCTCTTGACCCTAAAACTGCGGCAAAGGTGCTTGATCTGTCCGACAAGATAATCGCTGAAAACAAACTCACCGCAATGATGGTAACTCATAATATGGCACACGCTATCACCTACGGAAACCGCCTTATTATGATGAACAACGGACGTATTATCTACGACGTTAAGGGCGAGGAGAAAAAGCACCTCACCGTTGACGACCTGCTCAAGAAGTTTGAGGAGGCCGCTGGCGAAAAGCTTGAAAACGACAGAATGCTGCTTTCCAAAGGAAACAAGTAAATCCAATCCGCCTCGTAATGGGGCGGATTTTTTTGTCTTGCGGATTATTCCGTCACATTAAGAGGTAAGATGTGCAAGGGTAATTTAATTCTGGCAAAGAAATACCCTTGGCACGTCTTTTTTCGCCATATACCGCCAAAAAGTCCTTGACAAACCATTCCTGTTGTAGTATAATGAAAATGTATAGATATAAGTGTTCCGAAGCGTTTTGTTATGCGGATTACGGAACAAAACAATAAAATAAAAAACTGGGGTAATTAAAGTAATCGGGGATTGTTCAATGGGGATGGAATTGTCCTTATTTTTCGTGCGGCGTTTGTGGCACTGGTGTGCCTTTCCGTAACGCTGGCGGTGAACTTGCATATCCAGGCCCTCGGTTGAGGGCTTTTCTGTTTTAAAGCAAATGTGCTTTACGTATATCTCCCGAAAAAAGGATAACTGGGTGACGAATTATGATTTTTTCAAGTCTGATTTTCTTGTATCTGTTTTTGCCGATTTGCCTTATCACTTATGCTGTGATACCGACCACAAAGGGCAAAAACGCTGTGCTTATCGTGATGTCGCTTGCGTTTTATGCGTGGGGCGAGCCGCTGAGAATTCTGCTTATACTTGCCTCTGCGGTTGCTAACTACTTTATCGCAAGGGGCATAGGGCATTTCAAAAAGCAGAGCGCAAAGCGGCTGTGCGTAACAGCAGGACTGGTGCTCAACATCGGAATGCTGTGCGTGTTCAAGTACACGGGCTTTATCGTCAGAAATATCAATTCGTGGTTCAGTGCGGAAATCCCTGTGCCTGAAATCGCACAACTGCTGGGAATAAGCTTTTACACCTTCCAGGTATTATCGTACATCATCGACTGCTACTGGGAAAAGGTTGACGTGCAGAAGAACTTCTTCAAGTTTCTGCTGTACATTTTCCTGTTCCCTCAGCTTATTGCAGGCCCTATCGTGCGTTACGAAACAATCGCCCACGAAATCGACAACCGCACCTTCAACCTTGAGGACGTAAGTGCTGGTCTGTCACGCTTTGTTGTGGGCGTTGCGAAAAAGGTAATCCTCGCCGACCAGCTTTACAGAGTGGTAGAAACAATGTTTGGTGCAAGCGACGGAGCAACTCCGTTCGATATGGTGCCGTCGCTGACGGTGGCGGGTTCCTGGTACGGAATTATCCTCTACTCGCTGTACATCTACTTCGACTTTTCGGGATATTCCGATATCGCCATCGGACTTGGCAGATTTTTCGGCTTCCACTTCAACGAAAACTTCAATCACCCCTATCTGTGCAAGGATATAACCGAGTTCTGGCAGAGATGGCATATCTCGCTTGGCTCGTTCTTCCGTGATTATCTTCTGCCGCTTACCTTCTTCGGCAAGAGAAACAAGTATCTCAGCCTGTTTCTCGTATGGCTGTGCACAGGAATATGGCACGGTGCAAACTGGAACTACATCATCTGGGGACTTTACTACGGTCTGTTCATACTGCTTGAAACGTTTATCGGCAAAAAGCGTATGAAGAAAATCCCCGTGGTTATACGGCATATATACAGCAAGCTGGTAATCATCGTAGGCTTTGGCATCTTCTGCTTTGAGGACTTTAAAACGCTTGGTATCTTCCTGCGTAACCTCACACCGTTCAACCCGAACGGCTGGGGCGGATATATGGAGCTTATCTCGCTGTGCAACAACCTGTTCCTCATAATCGTGGCGGTTATCTGCACATTCCCGCTTATCGACGGCTTCAAGAAGCTTGCACAGAAAAGCCGTGGCGCAACGATTGCACTGTCCGTTTCGGGAACAGTTGTATGCGTTGGTCTGCTGATACTGAGCAGTATCCTGCTTGTTGACGCTACCACAAATGCATTCCTCTACTGGCGTTTCTGATAATTTACGAGGTACATAATATGAATAAGAAAATTCCTGATAAAAAACCAAAGGGTCTGCAGATTTTCAATATATGTGCGATAGCGGCAGTTATGCTGGGAATTACGGTGTTTATCAACACCGCACCCCGCCCTACCGTGTCGAACGAGGAAAACCGTGACCTTGCAAAATGTCCGCCGTTCAGCGTGGAAGGCTTTTTCAGCGGAGAGTTTCCCGAGGGCTTTTCAGCGTACTTCAACGACGCTGTGCCTATGAGAAGCACCTGGAAAGAGTTCATCTCCGAGTTCCGCTCAAAGCTTGGCATTGAATACGACGACGGCGTTACTATCGTCTGAGCATAATCATACAAATCACAAAGGAGCATATTTATGAACAGCAATTTCAAGAAGTTTATGGCAATCGCCCTTACAGCCTCTTTACTCAGTGGCTGTAATATAGTTGTTGACAGCGGAAGCTCTTCCACAGATGACAACTCCTCCGTTTCACAGCAGAGCACATCTGAGAATACAAACTCAGCAGAGGGCACAGGAATAGCTACTCCCCCTGTATCTGCACCTGAAAGCAGTTCCACAGAGAGCGCAACCAGTTCCGCTGAAAGCTCAACATCAACCGCCTCTGAGCCTGTTGAACCCGTAGACCCGAACGCAGACCCCAACGAGGGCGAAATGTCTGACACTGTGCTTGTAATGGGCGACGGCAGAGGACTTGTCTGCTTTTACGGAAACAACGCAGGTGCAGAGCGTTATGCAAGCTACCTCAACCAGTATAAGCAGAAGCTGGGCGACAGCGTGAACGTGTACACCCTCACAGCGCCTACAGCAGGCACTTACTATATGCCCGACAAGTACAAGAAGTCGCTGAACGTGTCTGACGAAAAGGCAGTTATCGCACACATCGGGAAAAACCTCAACGGAGTGACAAACGTTGACGTGTGCGAAAAGCTTGGTCAGCATAAGGACGAGCATATCTTCTCCTCAACAGATCATCACTGGCAGCAGCTTGGCGCATACTACGCCGCAGAGGAGTTCGCAAAGGCGGCTGGCGTGCAGTTTGCAGACCTCTCCACATATCAGAAGGTAGTGCTTGACGGCTATGTCGGCACGCTTTACGGATATAGCAAGGAAAACCCGAAAATCAAGAATAACCCCGAGGAATTTGTATACTACATTCCCTCGGCGGCTACTACCGTTACAAACTACCCCGTTGACAACCTCACCACAGGAAAGAGCGTTCCGCTGTTGACAGACGTTTCCTCGTGGCAGCCCGTAAGCTGGTATCTCGTGTTCGGCACTGACGACATTGTCCGTCATATAAAGACCGACACCGCAAACGGCAGAAAGCTGATGATTGTAAAGGACAGCTACGGCAACGCAGTTGTGCCTAACCTTGTAGGCTCGTTTGAGGAAATATGGGTTACCGATATGCGCTATTTCAAGGGCAGTGTAACCGACTTTGCAAAGGAAAACGGCATAACCGACCTGCTGTTCGTGATGAACTCGTTCAGTGCGACAGGCGGCAATCAGAACAAGCTTCCGACCATAATGTGAGGTAAACTATGCTGCGTGAACTTTATCCGCCGTTTGACGGCGCTGAAATTCTGGGTAAAAAGAAAAAGCTGCTGCGTGTGCTGAAGGAGAACACCGCAAATGCTGTTCCGCTCAGAATAGCGGTGCTTGGCGGCTCTACAACATCCGATATCGTAAAGGTGCTTGAGCTGTTTCTGCGTGAGCGTGGAATTGCTCCCTCCTTCTACGAAAGCGAGTACAACCAGTACTGGAACGACGCTGTTTTCAGCAATCCCGAACTCAGTGAGTTCAAGCCTGAGCTTGTGTTCGTGCACACTACATTCCGCAATATCGAGCAGTTACCTGAGGTGCTTGAAAACCACGACAGCGTGGAGCAGAAGCTCTCCGCTGAATATGCCCGCTTTGAGAAGATGTGGACAAGCCTTTCCGAGAAATTCGGCTGTCCCATAATTCAGAATAACTTTGAACTGCCCTCAACCCGACTTATGGGCAACCGTGAGGCTGGCTGTGATTACGGCACGGTTGATTTTGTAACACGGCTGAACGTTAAGTTCTACGACTATGCACGCACGCACAAGAACTTCTACATCAACGATATAAACTATGTTTCAGCGGCTTTCGGTCTGGACAAATGGGCTGACCATCGCTGCTGGCACTTGTACAAATACGCAATGGCGCTTGAGGCTATCCCCGATTTTGCGTATAACGTTTCGAGAATAATCTGCTCGCTTATGGGCAGAAACAAAAAGCTTATTGCCCTCGACCTTGACAACACCTTATGGGGCGGCATCGTGGGCGACGACGGACAGGCAGGACTTGAAATCGGCAGTGAAACCTCCGAGGGACAGCTTTACTCGTCCGTGCAGAACTACTTCAAGTCGCACAAAAAGCTTGGCGTACTGCTTTCAGTATGCTCCAAGAATGATATGGAGAATGCCGTTTCGGGACTGGAGCACCCAAGCGGAATACTGAAACCCGACGACTTTGCCGTTATCAAGGCAAACTGGAACGCAAAACCGCAGAACCTCTCCGAAACTGCGTCACAGCTTGCGCTTTTCCCCGACAGCTTTGTATTCGTGGACGACAACCCGATGGAGCGTGATATAGTCCGTTCAATGCTCCCCGAGGTGTACGTCCCCGATTTTGATACTCCCGAGGAGAGTATCCGCATAATGGATAAGCTGGGCTTTTTCGAGGTGACTACCCTCTCCGAGGACGACGCCGCACGTGGAGAAATGTACCGTGCAAACGCACAGCGAGCGTCACTGGAAAGCAGCTTTGCGGACTACTCCGAGTATCTCAGAAACCTTGATATGAAAGCGAAAATCAGCGACTTTGCCGAGGTGAACATTCCACGAATAACACAGCTTACAAATAAGAGCAACCAGTTCAACGTTACTACCAAGCGTTACACGCAGAGCGAAATGGAGCAGTGTGCGAAATCGCCCGATTATATCCGCCTGAGCGGGCAGCTATCTGACAAGTTTGGCGATAACGGAATTGTTTCCGTAGTAATCGGCCGCAAGGAGCAGACCGCACTCCATATAGAATTATGGCTTATGAGCTGCCGTGTGCTTAAACGTGATATGGAGTTTGCAATGCTCGATACTCTTGTGAACAAGTGCAAGGCAGAGGGAATAACCGAAATTTTCGGCTACTACTACCCCACCAAGAAAAACGGAATGGTGAAGGAATTGTTCGGCACATTCGGGTTTGAGAAAATATCCGAAGATGACGGCAATACCGTATGGAGATTAGACGTTTGTAGTTATTCTGAACGTTGTAATGTAATCGAAATTGAAGGAGATTGATAGTATGAACAGACAAGATGTACACGCAAAGCTTACCGAGGTGTTCCGTGATGTGTTTGACGATGAGGAAATCGAACTCACCGACAGCACTACCGCCGACGATATCGACGACTGGGACAGCCTTGAGCATATCACGCTGATTTCCGCAGTTGAAAAGGCATTCAAAATGCGTTTCACTATGAAGGAAGTAAGCTCTATGAAGAATGTCGGCGAGATGATTGATATTATCGCAGAGCGTGCAAACTAAGTAATCAGAAATAACGGGCTGTGTCAGGCAAAGATACAGCCCGTAAAATTTTTCAAAAAATTAGTATTAAATGTCGCACTAAGTATTGACTGCACTTTTCTCCTGTGCTATAATTGTGGTATAGGTCTGCGGAGTATAAGCCGCAGAGCAGAATCTGAGAAGTAAGGGAAATCGTCTATGACCACAACTGAACTACTTAATTATAAAATGAATGACGAGGAATGCCGAAAAGCCGACATAGCGGATAATATGCTGAAATCATACAACAACTCGCATAATCCGCCGAAGTTTAAGGGCGTTATCGGCAGAGAGCGTAAAGCTCCGTCGGGCTGGGGCGAGGAGTATGTGTATACCGTATATATCAACGATATTGGTTACTTATGTGTGCACGAATCAGATGATGTGCCGTATCGGGTGTGGACTTCCGCAGAAACACCGCAGACGGACCTGAAAAAGTATATCCCTGTCGCTCTTGAATGTATGAACTACTATGATGTTCAGGAGGACGAATTATTCCCGAATTGATGAACATACGTCTACATAGATTAAACACAGAAAACCAAGGAGGAACAAATGGAATTTGATAAGGAACTGATGAAGAAAATGCACCAGCTTACTGCAAGCGGCAACCTTGAGGAGATGAAAAAATTATTCGCCGAAAACGAGGGCTTGCTGAATGCAACCACTTACTTCGGAACGTGGCTGCACGACGCGGCAAGCTATGGTCAGTATGAAACTGCAAAATATCTGATTGAGCAAGGAATAGATATCAACGCAAAGGGCGGCACTTTTGATTCAGCCGCTATCAATGAGGCGGCATTAGACGGACACCTTGACGTTGTTGAACTTCTGCTTGAAAACGGCGCAGAAATGGACGTCAGCAACGATGAGAGAAACCCGTTGTTTTCCGCTATATACAACGGTCATTTCGATGTGGTGAAATGCCTTGTGGAGCACGGAATTGACCTTACTCCAAAGTATGAGGTCGCTCAGTTTGACGATATGGACGCACACAAATATGCGTGGTATAACGGCGAAACCGAAATTGAGGATTACCTGAGAGAAAAGATGGGCGCAGAGAAAATCCCTGACCCCGATTCATCAGATGACGAAGAAGATGACGAGTGCGAGGACGAGGAAATCCCGTTTGAGGGCAACCTTGAAAAGGAGCGTTTCATCGAACTGTTCAAAAATGCAGCAAAGGACATTTTCCCGAAGATAAAAGAGAAATACGAGGGCGAAACCATCTACGGAATTTCCTTTGAGATAGCAAACACCGTCTGCCTTGTCTATGATGCAGATTTTGAAACTTATGTATATATAAATACAGAGGAGCGTTACGCCGAGGCAATTGAGGACGAGGAGGAAGAGGATAATATTTACTTCCGCTTTTTTGCGTTCGGCGAGTGGACACCCGAAACGTGTGAGTCGGAGTCCTTCACGGAGCTTCAGAAATATCTGCTTGCAAACTGCTCTACCGATGACGACGATGAAGATGAGGATTACGACGAGGACGAAAACGAGGATATCGTAAAAATCCGCTACTGGCAGGCAGAGGCACTGGGTCAGCTTCGTGACGAGGGCTTCTGGGCTGAACAGGGCAATCCCGATATTCAGGTAATTCCGTTTGAGGGCGAGGACGAAATCTCCATTGAAGAGCTTGCCGAAAACTACAAGACAATGGACAGAGGCTATCACGGCGACGAGTATCAGCAGTATATCGAATACCTTGAGGAAAACAAATGAACTGGCAGGATTTATATGAATACGGCGAGGTGAACGGCGACTCTGCGTTCTACACGGACAAGGAGCACACCATTTTGTTCACTGGGAAAATGGAATACTATTTTCAAGAAAAGCTGTCGGAGGAATGCAACATAGTAAACGGCCTGCGTGAGGGCTGGTGTCGTGAATACTACGACGGCACAGGCGTGCTGATGTCGGAAACTCAGATGAAAAACAACCGTGCCTACGGTCTGCATATTGAGTACTACGAAAGCGGCAAGGTAAGCAGTGTTTCTACCATAATCGGCGAGGTGTTCATTGACTCGTATGACTATGACGAAAACGGAAATCTTGTCAGCAAGTGCGTTTTAAGCAAGGAGAACGCAATCGGCATAAACTACAAGTATCTTGAAGACAAAATCCCCGACCTTAGGGCACTGTATGATTTAGAGAAAATGTCCGCTGAAATAATAGCTGGCAACACCGCGATAGTAACACAATACGAGGAACACCGAAATGACAAATGAACAGAGAGCAGAGAAGATTATTGAGAAATTTGGTTTTGATTTCGGGAATATTTCTAAATCCGAAATTTCAGCACTGATTGAACAGGAAATCGCAGACTATCACTCTGGAAGTTCTGAATACATACGGCTTTTGTGCGGATATCTGTATTGTCTTGGAAGTGAAGTTGATATTCCGCTTCTTGAAAAGGCTAAATATAAGATAAATATGGACGTGGGATGTATGATTGACGGCGAGTGGATTGACAGTCTGAAAGGCGTAACAAATGAATATGTACGCCCAAGAAAAGAAATAATTGAAGATTTTGTGGATTATTACAGGAATTTCAAAGCCGATGATGCCGATGACGAATGGTAAAGCCGAGAACGGCAATTGTTCCCCTGCAAATCATAATACTTAAAAAGTTAAGGAGCAGATTAGTTAATCTGCTCCTTTTTTTAGTCTATACTGTTGTCGTATAATTCAAGCATTTGTGCCATAAGGTCTGCGTCAAGCTCGTAGCCCTTGTGCATATCGAAGTTTTCTTCGTAGTATTGCGCACGCATTTCCTCTGTGAGGTTTTCTGAGCCGCCTATGCTTTCAAGCCACTTGTCAGCGGCGGCATTGTACTCCTTGGTGTACTGCACCGAGGCCTCAGAGGCATACACAGAATTATGTCCTCTGTCCTCAAAGCGGATGAAGGTGAAATTTTCCTTGTCGGAAAATTTCTCGTAAAAACGGTCATAGCTGATTTCAATGGGAATCATACTGTCGTCAGCGCTGTGCAGAATCATTACATCTGCGTTTGTTGCGGCAAGTCCGTCAAGAACGCTTATAGTAGCATAGTCCCCGAAGGTTTTCTTTTCGTACTTCTCAAAGAAAGACAATACATAATCAATGAAATCACCCACAAGGTTTCTGCCCTCTGATTCAATCATATCAAGCGATTCGTTGAATCCGGCAACAATAACCGCCGCTTTAACATCAGTGTGCAACTGAAGCACCGAGCCGACCGAAAATCCGCCCCAGCTGTGTCCCCACAGCACAATGGGAAGCCCTGCGAAATCCTCGTTGCTCTTCACAAAACGGAGCGCATAGTCAAGGTCGATTGCACCCTGCGGCAGACCGCCTACCTTTTCGCCCTCGCTTTCGTCGTTGCCTGTTGCGTCATAGGCAAAAACCGTGTAGCCGTTTTCGGTGAAATAGTTTGCAACGTTCAGGTATCCACGGTGACCGCCGCCGCCAAACCCGTGAGCCATAACAAGCAGTCCCTTGGGTTCAGTGCCTGTTCTGTAGTACTTGTAGCCCGTCAGCACCTGACCCTTATCCGATTTGAATGTGTACTTATCTCTTTGTAGTCCGTCGAAATCCTCGATATTCCACGTAAGCGGCTCGTAAGACGTAATGCGCTTGCCGAAATTGTCGTTGTACACCGACATAGCGAATACTCTCGTAATTATCATCACCGCCGCAATCAACACAACGAGAATGGCGGCTACTATCAGAATTATTTTTACAGATTTCTTTGATTTAGCCATTATAAAAGCTCCTGTCTGCAATATGTACCAATCCTCTATATAGCATATCAGAAAAATATGAAATTGTCAATAGCTTTTATTTATTTTGGGGACTGATATAAAGATAGAGTTAAACTTCAGATTGTGTTTTTGAGAATCTCTTTTTCAAACTACTGAACACACCACTGATACCCATTTCTACAACTGCAAAAACGGCAATATTTATAACAGGCATAATCCAGGGTGCGATATCAGCTGGAATTATATTGAACGGATCTTGTCTTACGAAAAACCAATTGAAGTTATTCGAACGTCCCCATGCTTCACCTGTATATAAAAGATTTCCTAAAATTGCCCATAAAGTCATAGAAGCTATCACTAATAAATCTTTCCAATATCGCCTGTGTTGTTGTAGGTCTTCATATAGCAACACAAGCGTTCCGTATATAACCATAGTGCCGTGAAACAACAGTGTCTGGATTACTCTATATGAAAGTGGGTGCACCTGATACCACATAACGCCTGCGGGATAAATAAGATATACAAGATTGGATACAAACCCGAAAAGAGCAAACTGAGTTTTAAAACGTGCCAGAAATTTGTTATGCCTGCTCCAGAAACTCATAACGCACATTGCTGTGCAAATATGAAACGGTAATTTTTCTACATCTATTTCACCATATGAAAAAGGCATCAGAAAGAAATCGAGAATATAAATTCCAAAAGCAACGTTGATAGATATATCAATGGCTTTTTGTTTTGTATCGCTGCTTTTACCTTTCAAATAGACAGCAATTAAAACAACGCTTAAAATTACTAATGCTATGTAACAAAAATGATAAAAATCAAAGCAGCAAAATACATTGCCACCCTTCTTGTCTGATAAAAATTCACTTATTAAACGATACATTTTTACACCCCCGTTAATTTATTATAGCACTTAACGTCGCAAAAAGCAATATAAAAACCTCTCTTGCCAGACAGTGAACCGAACCAGTAAAAACAGACAATGACAAAAAGC
>JAZQBH010000208.1:0-10697 GCA_045545655.1 Oscillospiraceae bacterium | reverse complement strand
CCGCCTGCGGCTTTACAGCGGGAACTATATCGCACAATGCGTCAATCAGACCCTTGTTGAACTCTAAGAGAGCCTTTGCCGCACCCTTGAGTGTTTCGCCGTACTTTTCAAAGCACTTCGCCTTGATGTATTCGGGAACATAATCAAGCTTAGGGTCAAGACCTGCAACGGTCGGGTTCTGCATTTTAGCAATGTTTTCAATCATTCTGTCCAGTGACATAATTTATCTCCTTTAAATTGAATTATTTATCCTCGTAAACGATGTTTCCGTCAAGAATGGTCATCTTCACTCTGCCCTTGAGGGTCATACCCTTGAAGCAGGAGTTCTTGGACTTGGAGTGGAGCTTGTCCACATCAACAACCCATTCCTCGTTGGGGTCGAATATCGCAATATCAGCAGGTAAACCCTCTGAAAAGCTTCCGCCAGGCACGCCAAGAATAGTACGTGGATTTACGCACATCAGCTGTACAATTCTTTTCATAGTAATCTTGCCCTTATGGTAAAGCTGTGTAAGCGTAGCGGCAAGGGAGGTTTCAAGACCGATAACGCCGTTGGGCGCCTTTTCAAAATCAGCCTTTTCCTCGGGGGAGTGCGGTGCGTGGTCGGTTACTATGCAGTCGATAGTGCCGTCGCATACGCCTTCGGTAATCGCTGTTACGTCACGGTCGGTACGAAGCGGCGGATTCATACGATAGTCTGCGTCTTTAAGGCGGATTTTCTCATCGGTCATCGTGAAGTAGTGCGGTGCGGTTTCGCTTGTAACCATTGCACCGAACTGAGCGCCGAGTCTTACGCAGAGCATACTTGTCGAAGTAGAAACGTGCGCAATATGGATAGGCACCTGCATATCTGCCGCCATAATAATTTCTCTGCCTGTCATAATGTCCTCGGACATACGGCTCATCCCCTTAAGACCCATTTCACGGGCAACCTCGCCTGCGTTTACGATACCGCCAGCGATAATGTCGGGGTCTTCACAATGGGAGATTACACGCAGACCTGCGTAGTGTGCCTTTATCATAGCCTTTGCCATAGTAGCGGCATTAAGCACAGGCTTGCCGTCGTCGGACACAGCCACACAGCCAGCAGCCTTCAGTGCTTCAAAGTCGCACAGCTCCTCGCCCTGCAAGCCCTTTGTGATACAGCCAACGGGGTATACCTTTGCTTTTGCGTTCTTTGACTTGTCGAGAATATACTTTCCTACCTCGGGGCAGTCCACTGTGGGGGTGGTATTCGGCATACACGCAACAGCGGTAACGCCGCCTGCCGCCGCCGCCTCACAGCCCGTGAGAATATCTTCCTTGTGGGTCTGACCGGGGTCACGCAGATGAACGTGCATATCGCAAATTCCGGGGATTACCGTTCTGCCTGTGCAGTCGATAACCTTGTCGGCGTCAGCGGAAAGGTTTTCTCCGCACTTTGCGATAACGCCGTTTTCAATCAATATGTCGGCATTGCCCTCAAAGTTGTTTACGGGGTCTACCACATATCCGTTTTTTAAAAGCAGTTTCATATTCAATCCTTTCTGATACAAGGTATTTTTTCAGAAGTATCTATAAAAAAAGCCGCTGTTATGCGGCAACAAGGACAGCACAGCACAAATTCCGTGTGAACTCGGTGCACGGCTGTAAAAAGTAATTTCTGCCAAAGGACTTTGCATGGCAGATTACTTCAATCTTGTGATTATAAAGCCACAAGAAAAACAATCACACATAGATAATTATACCGTATTATAATATATTTGTCAAGGGGATTTTACCGTGCGTGAAAACTTTTTTGAAAAATGTCGAAAAAACTATTGACAACTGCTTGTATATGTGGTATACTACAATACGATATGGGGCAGTTATGCAAATGCCCTACGCCTTATCAAGAGCGGCTTCGAGTGCTTGAGCAGATTGCACGGCAGTGCATTTTCAAGCTACGGGGGACTGGTCCCTATGAAGCCCGGCAACCGACTTTATCAGCAATATTCTATGAAGCACGGTGCTACTTCCTGCGGGGGATTTTCCCACCGAGAGATGAGGAGTGAACAGAAGATTTTCCTGCTCGCTCCTTTTGTAATGGGCGAGTTTTTTGTTTTAGATTTACTTGGAGAAAGGAAAGACTATGAGTTTCAAGAAGCTTTTTACCTCTGAAAGTGTTACAGAGGGTCACCCCGACAAAATCTGCGACAACATTTCCGACGCTGTGCTTGACGCCATCCTTGCGCAGGACCCTATGGGACGTGTTGCGTGTGAAACTACTACCACCACAGGTATGGTGAACGTAATGGGCGAGATTACCACCACCGCAAACATTGATATTCCGTCAATTGTGCGTGATACTGTACGTGAAATCGGCTACACCTCCAGCGAATACGGCTTTGACGCTGACACCTGTGCGGTGTTCACCATTCTGGACAAGCAGTCCCCGGATATCGCAATGGGCGTAAACAACGCACTTGAGGGTCGTGAGGAAAACGCCAACGACACAGGCGCAGGCGACCAGGGAATGATGTTCGGCTTTGCCTGCTCGGAAACCCCCGAGCTTATGCCTATGCCGATTTCGCTTGCACACAAGCTTGCTAAAAAGCTTACCGATGTGCGCAAGAACGGCACTATTCCGTATCTTCTGCCCGACGGCAAGACACAGGTTACAGTTGAGTATGACGGCAACAAGCCCGTGCGTGTGGATACTGTGGTTGTTTCCAGCCAGCACCTTGCGTCTGCAACACTTGAGCAGATAAGAGAGGACATCATTGAAAAGGTAATCAAGACTACCGTTCCTGCTGAACTGCTTGACGAAAACACAAGATATTTCGTAAACCCCACAGGTCGCTTTGTTGTGGGCGGACCTATGGGCGATAGCGGCCTTACAGGACGTAAGATTATCGTTGTTACTTACGTCGGATATTCCCGTCACGGCGGCGGTGCGTTCTCGGGTAAGGACCCGACAAAGGTTGACCGTTCTGCGGCTTATATGTGCCGCTATGTCGCAAAGAACATAGTAGCGGCTGGTCTTGCAGAGCGTGTTGAAATTCAGCTTGCTTATGCAATCGGCGTGGCACACCCCGTATCGGTGCTTGTTGATACATTCGGCACAGGCAACATCTCCGACGAGGCTATCTCCGAGGCTGTGCAGAAGGAATTCGACCTTCGCCCTGCGGCAATTATCGAATCACTTAAACTCCGCCGTCCGCAGTACAGAGCGGTTGCGGCTTACGGTCACATGGGCCGTGAGGACCTCGACGTTATGTGGGAAAAGACCGACAGAGTTGAGGCGCTGAAAAAGTATCTGTAAAATCAACGGGCTGTCACTGATGTGACAGCCTTTGCGGCTTTTGCGTGTAACGGAGGAAAATCATCACTATGTACAATAAAAAATTAGAACAGATTCAGCAGGAATACAAGCATTATGTTTACCGTGAAATCGGGCTGATTAAGGGCTACAGATTACTCAACGAAACCAACGAGAGCGACGGAATAATCATAAACGACATAAAAATCGAAATCAACCTTGAAAGCGAAACAGGAAAAGAATTCTGGAATGAAATCAAGGATAAATTCAAGCCCGAAAATCTGCCAGCAAAATACGCTACCTCTGCAAATTACATCTATTCCGAGCAACAGAATGATGATATTATTACAGTATCTATAAAAATCCTCACAAATAAAGCAAATCCGCTTGAAGTGAAGGCAAAGAAAAAGCTGTTGCACGAAATCAACAAATACACCTGACATAACAAAAGCCGCTCAACCGAGCGGCTTTTCTTATCTGATTTCCAGCTGCATATGAATATGCGTTATTCCGTCTTCTAGGTACTCGTCAGAGCACTGAACAAAGCCTACTCCCTCGTAAAGCTTGCGTGCGTAAAGCTGTGCGCCGATTGTAAGCTGATTTGCGGCGAATTTTTCCTTTGCAACGGCAATTCCCTCGTTGAGGAGCGTTGTTGCAAGTCCGCATCTGCGTTTAAGCGAGATTACCCGTCCGATAGAGGCGTTTTCATACATAGTGTTCTGCGGAAGCACCCTGACATAAGCCTGAAGTTTGCCGTTTTCCTCCAGCCACAGATGATAGGAAACCGTGTCAAAATCGTCTATGTCCTGATACGGACAGTTCTGCTCCACGATAAACACCTCACAACGTGCCTTGAGGATTTTGTGGAGTTCTTCTGCGGTAAGCTGGCTGAAATGTTTTATTTTAAGCTCCAAGATATTTCTCCTTGCGGTAAATCAGTCAAGCTCGGCACGGCTGAACATATCGAGGATAAGTTCCTTGTTTTCGCACGCCTGCTTGAAGCCCTGCACAAACTGAGCGAGAGCGTCCTTGTCGTCGCAGTGTACAACAAAGGTGTCAGCCTCGGGGTCGAAGTCAAGCAAGTCTGCAAGGTCGGGGCACTGCTCGTCAAGATATACCATCGCAAGACTGCACCAGTCGTAGCCGTTGCCCTCAAAGCCCTCGTCATAGCGTGTGCTGAACACATCGGTGAGGTACGTGCCTGCCTCGAGCGTTACGCAAAATCCGTAGTCGCCCTCAATCCAGCTGAACGGTGCGATTTCTGTTTTAAATTGTTCGTTGATTTCCATTTGTCAAGCTCCCTTCGTAGTAAAAGCAAAATTTGTACTTTTATTATAGCACAGAACTTCTGAAAAGTCAAGGGGAATGCGGTTGATTGCAGATTTTTCGGGAATAATACCGCAGTAAAGTCCATTGCGTTACATTAAGGAGGATACTATGGTACAGATTATAACGGATTCCGCCGCCGATTTTGAACCGGAGGACTACAAACGACTTGGAATTATCTGCGTTCCGCTGAAGGTAAGCTTTGACGGCAAGGAGTATTCCGAAGTTGTTGACCTCACTAAAGAGAAATTCTACGAAATGCTTGAAGGCTCGAAGAGCTTTCCGAAAACCTCTCAGCCCTCGCCTGACGACTTCCGCAAAGTGCTTGAAAAAGCCAAAAACGACGGCGACGAGGCTGTGGTGATTACCATTTCATCTGCACTCAGCGGCACATTTCAGAGTGCCACGATAACCAAAAATACCCTTGATTATAAGGATTGCCATATTGTAGACAGCCGCTCGGCGTCGATAGGGCAGAGGATACTTGCTGAATATGCGGCGAGTATGCGTAATCACGGGAAAAGTGCAAAGGAAATCGCAGAAACGCTCAATGCGCTTGTTCTCCGTGTGGAGGTGTATGCGTGTGTAGACACTCTTGCGTATCTCCACAAGGGCGGAAGAATATCGGGTGCGGCATTCACGGCGGGCACTATCGGCAACGTAAAGCCAATTCTGCACGTTGACCGTGAGGGCGCTATCGAAATCCCGAAGAAAACCATCGGAATGAAACGTGGTATTGACTATATGTGCCATCAGCTTGAAGCGGCAAAGCCCGACCCGCACTTCCCGATTTTCATTCTGTACAGCAAAAACCGAAGAAACGGCGAACTTCTCGCAATTGAGCTGAACAAAAGGGGAGTGAAGGTTTCTCCGCACTTTATCGTGAATCTGGGTGCGGCGATAGGAAGTCATATAGGCGCAAATGCCTGTGGACTGGCGTATGTAGCAGAAAAGCGTTGAAAAAACTGTGGTTAGACTGGCAAGAAAGTGCCGGTCTATTGCTTGAATTGTCATAAATTTGTAATAATTTCATAACTAAATCCGAAAGAAATATTTTCCTCTTAGCAGTATAATGCTGTTGAGGTGATTTGTTATGAAAAGAAAAATAATCGGCAGAGTAATCTATATTGCAATTCTGCTTGTGAGCATAACAGCGGCGGTTCTGCTTATCTGGACGAACACCGCACTCACAAAGCCAAAGGGTGAACAGGCGGTTATCCCCGATAACCCGATGCTGATACTCGTGAACAGCGATTACCATATCCCCAAGGATTATGAAACCAACCTGCTTGAGCTATCCAACGGGCAGAAGGTAGACGAGCGGATTTATCCCGATTTGCAGAAGATGTTTGACAATATGCGTGCGGAGAATTATAGTCCTTACGTCCGTGAGGGCTACCGCACCGCCGCCGAGCAGAAAGAGATACTTACCGACACGATTGCTGAGCACATCAAGAATGGGTCTACTCCGATTGCGGCATATAATCAGGCGAGAAACACTGTCGCCGCCGTTGGTAACAGCGAGCATCAGCTTGGGCTTGCCGTGGATATCAACCCGATTTCGGGGTCGGCAAACGAATGGGGAGTGTATCCGTGGCTTGCAGAGCATTCGTGGGAGTACGGGTTTATTCTGCGTTACCCCGAGGGAAAAACGGATATCACAGGCATATCCTACGAGCCGTGGCATTTCCGCTATGTCGGCAAGGCCGCCGCAATGGAAATCCACTTTAACGACCTTACTTTAGAGGAATATATTTCTGAAAAAAGTAACAGCACTGCCACAATGTGAGCCTTGCATCTGATACCGCTCATACACGAAATTCTGCTCGTGTTCCGATTTTTAGAGATACCCTTGAAAAAGTGTTTTATTTGTGTTATAATGAAAGGTACGGACAAACAGCCTGTATCGGCTGGATAATACAGAAAAGCAACTGATTTCGGGAGTGGTAGAATGAGTTCAATTAAAATTCCAAAGCGTATAGCGTCGGGTGTTATAAACGCATTAAAGGGCGGTGTTGTTCCTCGTGTGGGACTGGGTTACATCGCTGTAGGCCGCACAAATGAAATAAACGCACTTCTTCACGATGTTTCCATTGCGGAGGAGGGCGGAGCGTTCTTCCGCTTTATTATGGGAAGATACGGCAGCGGCAAAAGCTTTCTTCTGCAGACTATGCGCCAGCACGTTATGGACAGAGGCTTTGCGGTGTGCGACGCTGACCTTTCACCTGAACGCAGACTTATGGGAACGAACGGTCAGGGACTTGCTACCTACCGTGAGCTTATGCGTTCGCTGTCAGTAAAGGCAAAGCCCGACAGCGGCGCACTGACGCTTATTCTCGAAAAGTGGATTGACGGAATAAGAGGCGAGGTTATAGCCGATGGAATGTCCCGTGAGAACACGTTTTTCGATGTAGAGGTTGAAAAGCGGATTTACGCAAGGATAAACTCGCTTCAGGATATGGTTCACGGATTTGATTTCGCCGCAGTAATTACGGCGTATTACCGTGGCTTCCGTGACGGAAACGAGGTTCTTCAGACGAACGCAGTTCGCTGGCTGCGTGGAGAATACACCACCAAAACCGCCGCAAAACAGGAACTTGGCGTTAACGTAATCATAACCGATGACAACTGGTATGACTATATAAAGCTGATTACAGCATTTCTCGTAAGCGCAGGCTATAAGGGTCTGGTTGTGATGATTGACGAGCTTGTCAATATTATGAAGATTTCCAACTCCATTACACGTCAGAATAACTACGAAAAGATACTGATGATGTACAACGACGTTATGCAGGGCAAGGCTTCGCATATCGGAATTATTATGGGCAGTACGCCGCAGTGCATTGAGGATACAAGACGTGGCGTGTTCAGCTATGACGCACTGCGTTCACGGTTGGAGCGTGGCAGATTTGCTACCGACGAGGCGCACGATATGCTTGCGCCTATTATCCGTTTGAATCCGCTTACCTATGAGGAACTCACTGTGCTTACGGAAAAGCTGACCGACATTCACGCACAGCTTTACGGCTACGAACCGCAGATTACGCTTGAGGACAGAATTTTCTTCATCAAGACAGAGTTTGAGCGTGTCGGCGCACAGACCAACATTACTCCACGTGAGATGATAAGGGACTATATAGAACTGCTCAATATCATTTATCAGAATCCCGATAAGAAGATTTCTCAGCTTATGGGCAGTGACGACTTTAAGTTCTCGCAAGTGGAAAACAGCGGTGAAGGCTCTGGCACAGGGGACGACGGCTTTGAGGACTTTGAACTGTAAATTGTAGGGCGGTTTTATGAGCGACAATATTTTTTATCGGTTTGCACCGTTTATTCAGGATTACATCTACCGCAACAAGTGGGAAGAACTGCGTGATATTCAGGTTGCGGCGGCGGATATCATCTTCAACACAGACGACAACCTATTGCTTACTTCGGGCACTGCAAGTGGCAAAACTGAGGCGGCTTTTCTGCCTGTGCTTACTCAGCTGTGGGAAAACCCGTCGGGAAGTGTGGGTGTGCTGTATATTTCACCGCTTAAAGCGCTGATAAACGACCAGTTTGAGCGGCTGACAGGTCTGCTTGAGGAGGCTGATATTCCCGTAACCAAATGGCACGGCGACGCCTCGCCTACGCAGAAGAAAAAGCTTGTGAAAAATCCGTGCGGCATAATGCAGACTACCCCCGAAAGCCTTGAAAGTCTGCTTATCCGCAACAGTTCAAACGCTTATCGGCTGTTTTCGGATTTGCGGTTTATTGTGATAGACGAGGTGCATTACTTTATGGACAGCGACAGGGGCTTGCAGCTGCTGTCTGTGTTGGAGCGACTTCAACGGATAATCGGGTTTATTCCACGCAGAATCGGCCTATCCGCAACGCTTGGCGAGGATAGTGCACACGCACCCGAATACTGGCTGTCAATGGGAACAAACTCCGCTTGCGTTACCCCGAAATCCAGAGAGGCGGGGCGGAAAATCCGTATTTCAGTGAAATATTTCCCGATTTCGGAGAAAATTCCGAATACAAACAGTAAAGTTCTGCTTGAAAATTACTATCAGTATTTATATGAAAGCACCTACAACAAGCGGTGCATACTTTTTTCCAACTCAAAGGGCGAGGTTGAGGAGAACATTGCGCACCTGAAACGGCTTTCCGCCAAGAATCACACAGCGGACACCTATCTCGTTCACCACGCAAATATTTCGTCTGCTCTGCGTGAACACGCCGAAACGCAGATGAAAACCGCCGAGCTTCCTCTGTGCGTGGGTGCAACGGTCACGCTGGAGCTTGGAATTGACCTCGGAAACCTTGAGCGTATTGTGCAGACGGGCTGTCCGCTGACGGTTTCGGGCTTTGTTCAGCGACTGGGACGAACCGGCCGCCGTCGTAATTCCGTGGGTGAAATGCGGTTTGCGTTCCGCTGGGACACCAGTCTGCCGCCTGCGGAGTTCTACAAATCCATCAACTGGGATTTCGTTATGTGTATAGCTATGATACTGCTCTACACAAGGGAAAAGTGGGTAGAGCCTGTGCGTCTGCCGAAAATGCCGTTCAGTCTGCTGTTTCATCAGACCATGTCGGTGATGACCGCAAACGGCTCTCTTATGCCAAAAGAACTGGCAAAACAGATACTTTCGCTTTCTGTTTTTTCGCATATCGGCAAGGAGGATTATCTTCTGCTTTTGCGCCATCTGCTTGAAAACGGCTGCCTTGAACGTGGTGAAAACGGCGAGCTGATGATAGGCGAAAAGGGCGAGGGGGTAGTGAATAACTACGAATTTCTTGCGGTTTTCTCCGTGCCGATGGAATACACCGTGCGGTGCGGCGGCAGTGGTGACAACACCTCTGCGGAGATCATCGGCACCGTGCAGAATCCGTTTCCGCCGAAAGCGCAGTTTGCCCTTGCGGGACAGGCTTGGGAGGTTATCGAGCTTGACAAAAAAGAGCTTAACATCTACGTCAGAAAAATCGAGGGAATTTCCGCTAATATGTGGATGGATACAGGCAACGAGTACGTTCACACAAGGGTTATGAAGAAAATGCTCGAGGTGCTGGAAAACGCAGAGGAATACGGATTTCTTGATGTTTCTGCGGCTGTGCGGCTGGCTGAAATCCGCTCTGCGTGGCGGAATGCGGCTGGCGAACGCAAGGGTAGTCACGTTATCGTGCCGCTGTCGGAAACGGTGTTTGCGGTGTTTCCGTTTATCGGCACACGAGGAACGGCGGCGCTTGTTTACGCACTCCGTCAGCACGGACTTGGCGCGGAATTGTGGCTGTCACGGTATATTCCCGTGTGTATCCGTGTGGAAACTGACAAGGGAATGGACTACGTTGCCGACGTACTTGACGAAATCAAAAGCAGCGGCGCGGACAAATATTCGTTCAAAGTGGCTGAGGACAGCGAAATTTCGGGCAAATTCAACGACTATATTCCACGTCAACTGCTTGTAAAGCAGTACACCGAGGATTATCTCGACACAGAAGACCTGAAAAACCTTGAATAGGCGAAAACTGAACAAAAATATAACGCTCTTAAATGGTTTGGTTGAGCCGATTTAAGAGCGTTTTTGCTATTTTTGAAGTGAATTTGCTTTAATCAATCTCTTGTGGAGAACTGGTAGATTGTAGTGTAGCGGTATTCCTCGCCCTCTTTAAGCACACAGCTCGGGAATCCGGGCTTGTTTGGCGTGTCGGGTGAGAACTGCGTTTCAAGGCACAGACCCGCAAACTGGTTGTAAACGTGTCCGTTCTTGCCCTTTTCATTGTTAAGACCGATGCCTATGTAGAACTGAACCGCAGGGCTGTCGGTAAGCACGGTCATTACACGTCCCGTATCAGGCTCATAAACCTCGGCGGCAGTGCGCATTGTTTTCGGCTCGCCGAGAACAAAGTTGTGGTCATAGCCGTTGGGCAGTCTGCCGTTGTCCATATCCTCTCCAACACGTTTTGGCTTGTTGAAATCAAACGGAGTGCCTGTGGTGTAGGCAAGCAGCCCTGTGGGGATAAGTCCGCTGTCAACAGGGGTGTACTGCTTTGCGTTTATCTGAACGATATGGTCCTTAACGTCGCCGTTGCCCTCGCCCTTGAG
>JAZQBH010000207.1:0-2687 GCA_045545655.1 Oscillospiraceae bacterium | reverse complement strand
CAGTGCCACTGCCATACCGTCTGTTTTCAGCAATCTGTAAATATGCGGAATGACAAGCTTCAGCGAAATAAACGACACATCTGTTCCGATAAAATCGGCAGAGGTGACATTGTAATCATAATCAGAGAAATCAAAATCACGGATATCTGTCTGTTCAAGCGATATTACACGGCTGTTCTGTCTGAGAGTACCATCAAGCTGGTCACGGCCGACATCAACCGCAAACACACGTTCTGCGCCGTTTTGCAGCATACAATCGGTAAATCCGCCTGTTGACGAGCCGATATCAACGCACGCCGCCCCTTTAAGGTCAATCCTGAATAATTCCAGAGCCTTTTCCAGCTTCAGACCTCCACGGCCGACATATCGGGGCTTGCTCTCCTCGGTGACTTTAACGTCGTCGTTTTCCGTAACATTCAGGGAGGGCTTGGCGGCTGTTTTTCCGTTTACAGTCACTCCGCCAGCCTCTATAATCGCCTGTGCCGCCGAACGGCTACGGCATAATCCGTTTTCTGATAAATACAAATCCAGTCTCATAGTTTAATTTTCAAGCAGCTTGTTTTTCATACTCTCAGCGTCAAGTCCGTACATTTCAAGCTGTTCTGTCATTGACGCCGCTTCTACGAATGAATTGCGCACGCCAACACTTTCGGCTTTTCCTCTGAAACCCCGTGCGAGCAACTCTGAAAACAAGCCCTCTGCAATTCCTCCTGCAAGGCTGCCCTCTTCAAAAAATACAACTCTGTCGTATCCCATTGCAATTCTGCTCACTGCGTCGGGCAATGGGTTAATTCTCACAAGACGCAGAATATCGGCATTTTCAGCCGCCTTTACAAGGTTAGCGGAAATTCTTCCGTAGGTTATTGCAAGCGTATTGTGCTTCTTTCCCGAATAGAAATAATCCAGCACAGGTGCAAGCACCACACTTTTTTTAGTGTCAGGGTCGGTAAGCTCGCCGCCCTTCGGGTAACGCACACAGGCGATTCCCTGTGTTTCGTAGATTGCTTTGCTAAGGCACAAACGCTGTTCCTCAAAGGTTGCGGGGGAATAAATCACCGTGTTCGGGATAATCCTCAGCATAGGAACATCAAATATTCCCTGATGCGTTTCACCGTCTGCACCGACAAAGCCTGCTCTGTCTATGCATAATGTGATGTGCGTGTTTTCAATTGCACAATCGTGTAAAATCTGGTCAAAGCCGCGCTGTAAAAATGTGGAATACACTGCAAATACAGGCAGCATACCCTGTGCGGAAAGTCCTGCACAGAATGTTACAGAATGCTGTTCGGCTATGCCAGTATCGAAGAAGCGTGCTCCGCACGAATTCTTGAAGTGGTTAAGTCCCACAGCGTATTTCATAGCGGCAGTAACAGCGCATATTCTGCTGTCAAATCTGCCAAGTCTGTCTATTTCCAGTCCGAATGATTCGGAGAATGATTTCGGTTTATTATCGTGTGGAACACTGCTATCGGGAACTTTTAAATTAGCGTTTTCAGCTACTGCGTGGTACTCCCCGGGATTGTTCTCAGCAGGTTTGTAGCCCTTTCCCTTCTGAGTGAAGACGTGCACCACACACGGACGCTTCATCATCTTAGCAACTGACAAAGCCTCAATCAGGTCCTCAAGATTATGTCCGTACACAGGTCCGATATAGGTAAAGCCCATATTCTCGAAAAGGTTACTGCTGTCATAAAGTGCCTCTTTAAGCAGCGACTTTGCCGCACCTACAGCACGCTCAAGCCGCTTTCCGACAAGCGGCACAGACGAAAGCACGCTCTTGAACTTTTCCTTTGCACAATAATACTTCTTTGTAGAGCGGATATTTGCAAGGTATCTTGCAAGCGCGCCTGTACTTTTGCTGATAGACATTGCGTTATCGTTCAGCACAAGCGTAAGGTTAGATGCAAGCTTTCCTGCATTGTTGAGCGCCTCGTAAGCGATACCGCCAGTAAACGCACCGTCGCCGATAACAGCGGCAACCGAGCCGCTTTCGCCTTTCAGCTTCATAGCCGAGGAAATTCCATAAGCCGCCGAAATCGAGGTACTGCTGTGACCCGAAATGAAAGCGTCTGCACTTGATTCTGCCTGTCTTGTAAAGCCCGAAATTCCGCCGCGCTTTCTGAGCGTGTCAAATCGGGAGTATCTTCCAGTCAGCAGCTTGTGCGCATACGCCTGATGTCCAACGTCCCACACCAGCTTATCGCCGCCGTTTACGTTGTAAACATAGTGAAGTGCCACAGCAAGCTCTACTGTGCCGAGATTTGACGCAAGATGACCTCCGTTGCGCATAACTGTACGCAAAATACAGCACCGCAGTTCCTTGCAGAGTGCGGTAAGCTGCGGAGTGGTCATATTGGAAATGGTATTATGATTTAAATTATCGCTTAAGTACATCTGACCCTCCGTAAAGCCTAAATTTTTATACCGGCAATGGGAATATCAACGCCATAATTATTCCCAGCATTGAGCCTGCCAGAACCTCAATAGGTGTATGTCCGAGAAATTCCTTCAGCTTTTTCTGATTTACCAGTTCGTTGATAGAGGCGTCTTCTTCTGTGCCGTTCAGCTGAGAAATCTCATCATCAAGCTCGTCTACAATCTTGCGGAGCTTGTTCAGTTCCTTTGCGTGAAGACCTGCGTTATACCGCACGCTCATTGCGTCGTATATAACGATACCCGCAAGCAGC
>JAZQBH010000206.1:0-8842 GCA_045545655.1 Oscillospiraceae bacterium | reverse complement strand
ATGGTGAGGGCAACCTTTGCAAAGCCCATCGGCTTACGCTCAACCGTGCCGTGAAAGATAACGTCCTCCATCTTTTCGCCGCGCAGGGTTTTTGCGCCCTGTTCGCCCATTACCCAGCGCAGTGCGTCTGAAATATTACTTTTGCCGTTGCCGTTTGAACCGACTATTGCAGTAGTGCGGGTGTCAAACTCCAGCACCGTTTTATCGGCGAAGGACTTGAACCCCTGTATTTCCAAAGTTTTGAATAACATTTATTTTCCCTTATACAACTTATACAACCCATATATACACGCCCGCACGGGGCTTGAACTCAACCTCATACCCCATCTGTGCAAGAGCGTTTATATTACATTTATTCTGTCCCACAGCCTTTGAGATGTTTTTAGGGTCGGTATAAACAAGATGTTTTCCCTTTTCCACACCTAAAATCTGCTTTTTCAAGTCTTCAAGAAAAATTCTGCTTTCGACTATCTCCCTGAGTGCAGGATGATACACTCCGCCCAGCATATCACGCTCAATCTCCTGACTAGCGTGAAGTCCCATACGGATGATGCGGATGCCGTTCTGCGTGAATATCCTGTGCAGTTCAGCGCACAAGTCCACGGTTTCTTCAAACCCGAACGAACGATACTCGCCGCTCTGATACAGCTCGCCAAGCCTTGTTCCTCTGAGGATTACGGTAGGGTAAATCCTTACTGTGCGTGGCTTTATCTTCGCAAATTCCCTTGCGGTATCGAGCGATTTCTCGGGAGTATCTCCGTACAGCCCCGTCATCATCTGCAGACCCAGTTCAATGCCGCTGTCCTTGATTATACGGCTTGCACGACGGACGTCCTCAGCGGTGTGCCCACGCTCGTTCAGCCGCAGAACTTCGTCGTCCATAGACTGCGCACCAAGCTCTACCGCTGTAACACCGTATTTTTTCAGAACATCAATAATTCTCTCGTCAATGCAGTCGGGTCTTGTCGAACATCTTATTCCCGTATAGACAGGGTATTTCCTTATTGCCCGATTTGCCGCAACAAGCAGGCTTTCCATATAACCACGCTCTATTGCGGTAAAGCTGCCGCCGAAAAAGGCAATCTCAGCGGCATAGCCACGCTCGGCAAGGTGTGCCGCCTGCTGTTCAAGCAGTGACGCAACCTCGTCTGCACTAGGCGGCTTTGCCGCACCCGAAATGCTTTTCTGGTCACAGAATGTGCATCTGTGCGGACAGCCAGCGTGCGGAATAAAAATTGAAACGTTAGTTTTCTTTGTCATTTAGTTAACATCATAGCCCATCAGCCTTACAGCCTCACGGGCAGCCGCCTGTTCGGCTTCCTTTTTTGAGCGACCCACACCCTTACCGATAACCTGTCCGTTAAGCAGAACGTTTGCGATAAACGCCTTGTCAGCGGGCTTTTCGCCGCTTTCGGTTACCTCGTAGGAAATACGCTCCTCAGGATTCTGCTGAATAATCTCCTGCAGGATAGTCTTGAAATCTCCAAGACGGACCTTGCCCGATTTCAGCGCCTCAATGCTGGGCACGAATTTCAGTATCATTTTCTGAGCCTCGTCCTCGCCGCCATCAAGGAAGATTGCGGCAATCAGTGCCTCAAAAGCGTCTGCGAGAATGGAACGTCTGTCCCTGCCGCCTGTCATTTCCTCGCCCTTGCCGAGAAGGATATATTTTCCTAAATCTATGCGCTTTGCAAACTCGTAGAGCGAATTTTCGCACACAATGGAAGCACGGAGCTTTGTAAGTCCGCCTTCGGGAACAGAGGTCATATTAGTGAAGAGATACTTCGACACCACAAGCTGAAGAACAGCGTCGCCGAGGAACTCAAGCCGCTCGTTAGAGCCGTTGTTCTTGCCGCCTGAATAACTTGAATGAGTGAGTGCACGTTTCAGATACGTGCTGTCCTTGAAGTGATAGCCTATCTTTTCTTCCAACTCGAATAAGTTTTCCGACTTATCCATTGTCAGCACTCTCCCCATCGTTAAGACCTGCGATATTCTCGGTCATCTGTGCAATTGCGTTGTTTTCAACAAACAGCTTTGCCTGACGGAATGCACCGAGGAATGCCACAGCGTCACTCGAACCGTGCGCCTTGAAAACAGGCTTTGCCGTACCAAGCAGCGGCGAACCGCCGATGGTCTTGTAATCCATCTGTGCCATAAATCCACCAAGCTGCTTCTTTACGCACAGCGCACCCATTTTTGTAAGGAGATTTGCGAAGAAAATTCCCTTGAGGGCGTCCTTCATCAGTGCGCCCATACCCTCGCACGCCTTAAGGTAAACGTTACCTGTAAAGCCATCTGTAACCAGCACGTCAACTGCGCCGAGCGGAACATCTCTCGCCTCTACAAAGCCCACGAAGTTAATCGGCGACTTTTCAAGCAGTGCCTTTGTTTCCTGTTCAAGCTGTCTGCCCTTTTCGTCCTCTGTGCCGATGTTCAGCAAGCCGACTCTCGGGTTTTCGATACCCATAGTCGCCTTCATAAAGCAGCTGCCCATAATCGCAAACTGCTGAAGCATTTCGGGGCGGCAATCAAGGTTTGCTCCGCCATCGATAACCGCATAACGCTTACCGCCCTTGCTTGGCATAAGCGGCACGAGGGCAGTTCTCTTAACGCCCTTGATACGCTTGCCGATCATAGTTCCGCCAAGCACGATTGCGGCTGTGCTGCCTGCGGAGATTGCGGCGTCTGCCTCGCCTCTTGCAAGCATATTGAAAGCAACACCCATAGAGGTGTTTGCCTTTTCCTTGAGGATAGACTTGGGGTTGTCCTCAGTGGTGATAACGCCCTCTGCCGCCGCAAGGGTAATTCCCTTGTCGGAAACGCCGAGAGCGGTCATACGCTCACGCAGTACGTTCACGTCGCCTGTGATGATAACCTCAATTCCAAGCTGTTCAACGGCAAGCGCCGCACCCTTCACAACTTCGTCAGGTGCGTTGTCGCCGCCAAATCCATCTATAACAATTTTCATAAATTTTCTCCATTCAGTGCTTTGTCTAAATCACTTAAAGAACGCTCTGCCAAAGCCGCATAACGTTCACGCTTGTCACGTATGTGCCGTTCAAGCGGGGGGAGTATTCCCATATTCGCACCCATCGGGTCAAACTCGCAATAATCGCTTTCCGTCCAGTCGCAGACATAGGCGATAATAGCGCCGAGCATTGTCGTTTCGGGAAGCACAACAGGCTCTTTTCCCGAAAGTCTGTCTGCAAGCGCACGGCCTGCCACAATACCCGAAGCCGCACTTTCAACATATCCCTCAACACCAGTAATCTGACCGCCGAAGAACACATTTTCACTGCCCTTAAGCATAAAATTCCTGTCAAGCAGTACTCTTGAACAGATGTAGGTGTTGCGGTGCATTACGCCGTAGCGTACAAACTCTGCGTTCTGAAGTCCTGGGATAAGCGAAAACACTCTTTTCTGCTCAGGGAATTTCAGATGAGTCTGAAATCCTACAAGATTGTACATAGTGCCTTCTGCGTTTTCCTTGCGGAGCTGAACAGCCGCCCACGGACGTCTGCCTGTGCGTGGGTCAGTCAGTCCCACGGGTTTCATACAGCCGTATCTCACGCTGTCTATTCCACGCTTTGCAAGCACCTCTACGGGCATACAACCCTCGTAGACGTTGGGGTTCTTATCGAACTCGTGAAGCTCTGCCGGCTCTGCGTGAACCAGTTCTTCCCAGAACCTCTCATACTCCTCTTTCGTGAACGGACAGTTCAGATAATCGTCGCCGCCCTTGTCATATCTCGACTGGCTGAACGCAATGGAATAGTCAATGCTGTCTGCGGTAACAATCGGCGCTGAGGCGTCAAAAAAGCTCATAAACTCTCCGTTGTTCCCGAACTTCTCGCTTATCTGCTGAGCAAGTGCGTCGCTTGTAAGCGGCCCTGTGCAGATTACGGTGTTCTTATCGGGAAACTGTGTTACCTCGCCGCTTACTACCGTGATATTCGGGTGAGAGGTGATAACTCTGGTCACCTCGTCGGAGAAATCCTTGCGGTTTACCGCCAGTGCTCCGCCTGCTGGAACAGCAGTCTTTTCAGCGGCTGGCACGATAACCGAGCCTAACCGACGCATTTCCTCTTTCAGCAGACCGCACGCACTGTCTACCCTTGCCGCCTTGAGGGAGTTGGAGCATACAAGCTCCGCAAAACCCTCGTATTTATGAGCAGGGCTGAACTTGTGCGGTTTCATTTCGCAAAGCTCTACCTTAAAACCACGCTGGGCAAGCTGCCACGCAGCCTCGCACCCTGCAAGTCCTGCACCGATAACCTTAACCGTCATTTTTCTCCTTATCCAGCGGCCGCTCGTATCCGCAGCCCTCTTTTGCACAGTAAATCTTGCCAAGTCTGCCTGTTTTCTTGAAGAGGGTCTTTCCGCACTGAGGGCATTTTTCCTCAAGCGGCAGATCCCATGTCATATAGTTGCACTCTCTGTCCTCACAGCCGTAGAAAGGTTTGCCCTTCTTCGACTTTTTCAGCAGCATTTTCTTGCCGCATTCAGGACAAGCGCCCTTTGTTTCGGTAACAATCTTCTTCGTGAAGGTACATTCGGGGAAGCCCGAGCAGCCGAGAAACTTTCCGTAAGGGCCTATCTTGATTACCATATTCTTTCCGCACTGCTCGCAGACGATATCGGTAGGCTCGTCAGGAACCTTGACGTGCTTGCCTTCCATATCCTTTTCAGCCTTTTCAAGCGACTTTGCGAAATCCTTGTAGAATTTGTCAAGCGTTGCAACCCAGTCCTTCTCACCCTTTTCGATGTCGTCAAGCGAGTTTTCCACTCTTGCAGTGAATTTTACGTCAACGATGTTGTTGAAACGCTCCTTCAGCAGCTGAGTAATAACCTCGCCGAGCGGTGTGGGGCGGAGCTGGTTGCCTGTTTCACGCTCTACATAGTGTCTGTCAAGGATAGTGGAAATAGTCGGCGCATAGGTTGAAGGTCTGCCAATTCCGTTTTCTTCCAGTGCCTTGATAAGCGAAGCCTCGTTATAACGTGCAGGCGGCTGAGTGAAGTGCTGATTGCCCAGTACCTCAACAGGCGACACCTGCTCACCCTCGGAGAGCTTAGGCAGCATTCCGCTCTGCTCTTCACCGTCCTTGGACTCCTCATAAAGCTTTGTAAAGCCGTCAAAGCGGACGGAATAACCGCTTGCCTTGAACAGGCAGTTTTTCGCTGTGATATCAACGGATACAGTATCCATAACGGCGTTTGCCATCTGGCTTGCCATAAAACGTTCCCAGATAAGCTTATACAGCTTGAACTGGTCGCTTGTGAGGGATTTCTTTACCCTTGCAGGGGTAAGCTCAACGCTTGAAGGACGGATAGCCTCGTGTGCGTCCTGTGCGGAATTCTTCGATTTGAATGTACGCGGCTTTTCAGGGAGATAGCCCTCGCCGTACATTGATTTAATCAGGTCTGCGGCGGCAGTTTTCGCCTCGTCGGAGATGCGCAGGCTGTCGGTTCTCATATAAGTGATAAGACCGACTGCGCCCATATCCTCGATTTCCACGCCCTCATACAATTCCTGAGCGGCTTTCATCGTTCTGCGTGCCTGAAAAGACAGTCTGCGTGAAGCCTCCTGCTGCAGTGTGGACGTTGTGAACGGCGGTGCGGGCTGCTTTTTACGCTGTGACTTTTTAAGGTTTGTGATTGTGTAGTCAGCGTCCTTCAGATTGTCAAGAATAGCGTCTGCCTGTGCCTTGTTGTCTATCTGCACCTTTTTGCCGTCTACCTCGGCAAGCTTTGCGGAGAACGGCTTTTTGGACGACGCCGCTGTGAACTTGGCGTCAATGCTCCAGTATTCGGTAGTCTGGAATGCACGGATTTCTTCCTCACGGTCAACGATGATACGCACCGCAACCGACTGAACACGTCCCGCTGAAAGACCTCTGCGCACCTTCTTCCACAGAAACGGAGAAAGCTTATAACCCACAATTCTATCGAGAATGCGGCGCGTCTGCTGAGCGTTTACCACGTCCGTATCAATAGCACGGGGATTGCTCATTCCCAGCTGAACACCCGTTTTTGTAATCTCGTTGAACGTTACGCGAACAGGACTTTTTTCATCAATATTAAGCAAATGCGACAGATGCCACGCAATTGCCTCACCCTCACGGTCCGGGTCCGTTGCGAGATAAATTATTTCGCTGCCCTTTGCCTTTTTCTTCAGTTCCTTGATAACGTCGGATTTGTCCTTCATATTCACATACTGCGGTGTGAAGTTGTTTTCAACATCAACGCCAAGCTTTGATTTGGGCAAATCTATTATATGACCTGTCGAGGCGATTACTTCATAACCTGCCCCCAGATATTTTTTAACTGTTTTCGCCTTTGAAGGCGACTCCAGGATAACCAGTTTAGACAAGAAAAAATCTCCTTTGCAAAAGTTTATTTAGAAGTTAGGTATACCGTCAGCTTTTCGCTGAGGGGCATAACTAACTGCTAACAATCAGATTTTTGAAATCTCCCACATAATTATCGCCGCCGCAACAGCCGCATTAAGGCTTTCTGCGCCGCTTATGGGAATATACAGCTTTTTATCGCTGAGTGCGGCAACCTCATCAGAAACGCCTTTTCCCTCGCTGCCGATTACAACAGCTGTTCTTTCGGGAAAACGTTCTTCGCCCAGCTTTGCCGCCGTGTCGTCAAGCATTGCCGCATAAACCGCAAAGCCCGACAATCTTTGTCTGAGGGTATCAGCAGATACGTCCTCAATCGGCATACGCAATGCACTGCCCATCGATGAACGCAGAACCTTCGGTGAGTACACATCAGCGCAAGCACCCACGGTAATCACTCCGTCAAAGCCAAGCGCCTCTGCCGTGCGGATAATCGTGCCGACATTTCCGGGGTCCTGCACACCGTCAAGCACCGCAACTCTGCGTGCGTTTTCGGGGATATCGTGCTTTACAAACGGCACTGCCGCAAACAACCCCTGAGATGATTTTGTATCGGAAATATATTCGCCAAGCTCGTCGGATATGCAAAAGCTGTCACGGCACACACTGCAAAGTCTGTTTACAGTGTCGGAGTACTTTTCCGCCGCCTTTTCGGTGTACAGAAACAGCGAAACCTCTCCGAAAGCTGACAACTGAGCCAGTTCGCCGCACAGATGGTCGCCTTCAACAGCAAACATTCCGTTCTTTCTGCGCTCGGAACGTTCCCTCAGAAGCTGCCTCATAAACCCGACATTCTTGTTTTTTCGTGACGAAATTATCTCCATAAAATCACCCCCAATATGCGAAAAATCTCACGTCCCGGAAAAGGACGTGAGAATATCACCAAATTAAAGCGCTGCCTTTGCCTTCTCAGTAAGTGCTGTGAAGCCAGCTGCGTCATTGATTGCGATTTCAGAAAGAACCTTTCTGTTGAGTGTAACGTTAGCCTTCTTCAGTCCGTTCATAAATGTGGAGTAGTTCATTCCGTTAGCCTTGCAAGCTGCAGAAATTCTTGTAATCCAAAGACGTCTGAAATCTCTCTTCTTGAGCTTTCTGCCTACGTAAGCATACTGACCGGACTTCATTACCGCTTCCTTAGCGGTCTTGAAAAGTCTGCTCTTACCACCCCAGTAGCCCTTTGCGAGCTTGAGTGTTTTATTTCTTCTCTTGCGTGTAGCAAGCGCACCCTTAATTCTTGCCATTTCTCTTTTCCTCCTGTTTTATGTTCTGCACTCTCTTATTTGTAAGGGATAAGGCTCTTTACCTGAGCTACGTTGGTCACGTCTGCATAAGCACCCTGACGAAGACCTCTTTTACGCTTGGTAGACTTCTTGGTAAGAATGTGACGCTTTCCTACGTGCTGCATCTTTACCTTACCTGTTCCTGTCAACTTAAAGCGCTTCTTTGCGCCACTGTGTGTTTTAATTTTAGGCATTGTTTTTTCCTCCTTAGTATTCTCTCAAGTGCGAAAACCCGTGGGTTTTCACGCTCAATAATCAAAACCATCTTACTTCTTCGGGCTTAATACAACCGCATAGTTACGGCCCTCAAGCTTTGAAGGCTTGTCAGAAGCACCATACTCCGCAACCGCATCGCAGAATCTCTTCATAAGTTCTTCACCGAGATTAACGTGAGTAAGCTCTCTCATACGGCGGAAACGTACTGTTACCTTTACCTTGTCGCCGCTCTGAAGGAACTTGATTGCGTTCTTCACCTTGATGTTGAAGTCGTTGGTGTCGATGTTAAGCGACATCTTGATTTCCTTTACATCTGCAACCTTCTGGTTCTTCTTAGCTTCCTTTTCACGCTTTGTCTGCTCGAAACGATATTTGCCGTAGTCCATAATACGGCACACGGGAGGGTTAGCCGTAGGAGAAATCATAACCAGGTCAAGGTCAGCCTCGATTGCTATTTTCAAAGCGTCTGCACTGGACATAATTCCAAGCTGTCCGCCGTCCTCACCGATTACTCTTACTTCCTTTTCACGGATTTCCTCGTTAATGAGCTGTTCTTTCGTAGCGATTGTCAAGCACCACCTTTTGTAAGAAATTATTCCGCTGTGTGCGGAAAACAAATTAAGCGTGAGTATACACTACTCACGCTTAACATAACTATCCTATTACAAAGGAATTATTAACATTAAACGACCTCGCCTGACTATCAATAACACTTTTCACAGCTGACCTCATCTTTTCAGACGTTGTCCGCTTCCGTGCCGTCGGCGGGTGAGAGCGTGTAACTCTGCTTTACCGTAAAATTATAACACATCCATTTTGATTTGTCAAGGGGTTTTTTGAAAAAAATTCAGATTTTTTTTGCCGGCTGCAAAAAATGCGGAAAACTTCGGCACAGCTCTTGCAAAATAATGAGAAATGGTGTATAATGATAGGAAAGGG
>JAZQBH010000205.1:0-5623 GCA_045545655.1 Oscillospiraceae bacterium | reverse complement strand
GATTTTGTTCCCGAGGTGAAGGATACCGACACCGCTGAAAATGATATAATGATTGAAGCAGGCAGTGCTTCAAATTACAAAATGTTCGCTACGGCGGCAACAGGCGAGTTTCCCGGAAAGGCAACGCTGAAGCTTGATGTTTCTGACAAATTTATGAAGGGCAACTACTATCTGTACAAGTGGGACAGCAGTGCAAAGCGCTCGGCGTTTTCGGGTAATGTAACTGTAACCGACGGAATTGCACAGATTCCGCTTACTGAGGGCGGTGTGTACTACATCTGCCCGAATTTCCAGAACTTTGTGCTGAAAAGCGAAGTTTATGTGATTGACGACTCGAAGATGACGCTCTCGTTCTTCCCGAGAAAGGTTACAACTGTGTCTGTATTCCAGAATAATATAGATTACGGAAGCTATACCACAGTGCTTGATGAAAACGGCAAGGCTGTTTCTGCAGGCTCGTTAGTCAGAACGGGAATGACAATAAATGCACCGAATATGGATAAATACACCATTTCTGTGCTTGGCGATGTGGATATGGACGGTGTATTTTCAACATCCGACCTGAAATATGCACTTGAATTGTTTGTAGGTGATGAGATATCTGAAAAAGAGAGTATTGCCACAGACCTTGACCAGAGCAGTTCTTTCACAACATCTGACCTTATGCTTTTACTGGAGAGCTTTGTAAACAATTGATTCTATAATACTTGTCGACAAGTTAATTCGGAGGAACTATGGGTACAAAAACAATTGCTGATAACCGACAGGTGCGGCACGAATATTTCATAATTGAAAGCCTTGAGGCGGGTATAGAGCTGTTCGGCACGGAGGTTAAATCTATCCGTGCAGGCGGCGTGAACCTCAAGGATTCGTGGATTGCAATAGAAAACGGCGAGGCGTTCATCAAGGGAATGCACATTTCGCCATACGAAAAGGGCAACATCTTCAACCGTGACCCTTACCGTGAACGCAGACTGCTGCTTCACAAAAGCGAGATAATGCGCTTGTTCGGACAGGTAAAGCAGGGAGGCTATACGTTAGTTCCCGTGTCGCTTTACTTCAAGGACAGCAGAGTTAAGGTGCAGGTAGGTCTGTGCAAGGGTAAAAAACTGCACGACAAGCGTGAATCCGCCGCACAGCGTGACGCTTCACGTGAAATAGACCGTGCATTGAAAACCAGAAATCGTTAAAGTAATACCAAAACCGCACAAGGCTGATTAACAAGCGGCTTTGTGCGGTATCATTTAAGGGAGGATAATATGTCAAGTCAGACTGAGCTTACAGTGCGTTATGCAGAAACCGACCAGATGGGGATTGTCCATCATTCGAGATATTTTGTGTGGCTGGAAATGGCAAGAACAGATTATATAAAATCGCTTGGTATGAGCTACGATGCAATGGAGAAAGCCGGCGTTATGCTGCCTGTTACGGGGGTAAGCTGTAAATACCGTCTGCCCGCAAAGTATGACGACAATATAGTGGTAACAGTTAAGATAACACGTCTTACTCCTGCGAGAATTGAGTTTGAATATTTCTTAACTCGTAAAGGTGAGGAGGAAATTCTTGCAACAGGCACAAGCTCTCACGGATTTGTGGATTCGCAGACGTTCAAACCCCTCAATTTCAAGCGTGCAATGCCCGAACTTTTTGACAAAATGATGAAGTGTGCCGAAGAGGACGCAACCGCATAAACCAGATGGACCGATGCACCAGATTATAAAAATCAGCCTTGCAATGTGATATTGCAAGGCTTTTTTCGGGTATTTTTATCGGGTGTTCTGAGTGATGAAATGTCAGGCTTGTATTTTACTGAACCACACATCAACCTTAAACCACTCACCGTCAACCTGTGCTGTTATACCTCCGTTCATACGTTCGGCTAATCCCTTTGCTATTGCAAGGCCAAGTCCCGTTGACGAATGAGTGCGGGCGGGGTCTGATTTATAGAAACGTGTGAACACCTGCGAAACATCAATGTTCTCGGGATTATCCACTTTATTCGAGCAAGTGAAAACAACCTTTTCGCTGTCCTCTTTCAAAGTTAGTTCAACTGCTTTGCTTCCGTGGTCAAGTACGTTTTTCAGTATGTTCTGAACTATGCGCTGTACGGCTTCGGAATTGCATTCAACGACAGCCTTTTCGTCGGTGAAATCCGCTTGTACCTCAATACTCTTTTCCTGAAATTCATTGTAGAATGAAACCAGTGCAGAAGAAACACAACGGACAATATCAACAGGTTCAGTTGCCAGCTTGTAGTCATCATTCTGTAATTTTGTGTAGGTGAAAAGCTCTTCAAGCATATATTTCAGGTTATTTATGCGGTTCTGGATTACGTCAACGCATTGATCACGCTCTTCTTCGGAATCTGCGTTTTTCAGAAGCTGAAAAAAGCCGTCAAGGGAAGTGAGCGGTGTGCGTATATCGTGAGAGATATTGACAATGGTTTCCTTGAGATTATTTTCACTGCGTTTTGCGGCAATACTTATCTGACGGTTTTTTTCAATAACCTCATTTATCTCTTTTTCAAGCATATTAAGTTCGTGAAAATTCATATCGCTCAGCAGCTGCATATTGGTATCATTGTTTTTTATGAACGCAATCCGGCGGCAGGTTTTTTTTACCTGTCGCCTGTAGCTTATATGAGTTATAAGCAGCACTGCTGTGGCAATACTGAGAATAATAATTGCCGCAATCATATTATTTCTCCTACTTTATATCCTTTTTTGTAATAGCAAGGCAGGCAAGCGTGGAATACAGCACAAGCATAAATCCACCCATAATAAAGAACTTCTCCAGTCCCTTGCCTGACATCAAGGCAAACTCTATATTATAGATGTTGCTTGAAACAGAAAGATGACTTAACCATAAATTTATTTCATCAGCTCTTTCGCCCATTGTATTGGTTATTAAATTCTGCACGATTACAAGAGGTATGCTTTCAATTCCGAAGGAAATAGAAAAAGTAATGATAAGAGGAATGAAGATGTTTCTGAAAAAATACACTGCAAGCAGTGCAAGTGCCGCAAATGTAATGTGGAAGAAAAACTGCATAAGCACGTTTTTCGCAAGCATAAGAAAATCACCCATCTGAACATTGGCAATCATCAGTTTTGCACAGATAATTGTGACTACGCAGCTGAATATGGCATAAACCATAAACATAACCGCACACACTGCCAGATGTGAAAAGAAAAAGCCGCACTTGTTCTTTACTGATGAAGCAATATTTCTTATGTAACCCTGCTGGAATTCTCCGTAGGCAAAGATAACGACCCACGCCGAATAAACCAGAGGCACTGCCATTGCCGCAAAGCTGAAGGACGCCATCTGAGCGGCTGTCATAAAGTCTGCGATGGCTTCTTCGCCCGATTGTGCTTCAGGCATTGACGCATTCATTGCTACAATCATTATATCAAAGATTGTGATAAGCGCAAGCCCGATGTAAGTGCTGGTACTGCGTGAAAGACGGTAGAACTGATATTTCAACATATTAAGCATAACGAAACCTCCTTAATTGTTCGTGAGTCTGAGGAAGTAATCCTCTACAGACTCGTTTTTTCTGGCTATTCCTGATACAATTACACCGTTGTGTACAAGGTTTGCATTCAGCTCAGAAATTGAATCAAGGCGTTCGTATACTTCAATTGTTTCGGCGTCAACCGAAGAATAAGCCGTATAACCCATTTTTTCCAGCACAGGCATTGCCGTCTGGGCATTGGGAGTATTTATCACTATGCTTTCGCTGCACTGTGCCATAAGCTCATCGTGGGTAAGCTCCCTGATAAGCTCACCTTTATGGATAATTCCGTAGGTGGTTGCTATTTTAGACAGTTCTTCAAGAATATGGCTTGAGATGAAAACAGTAATGTTCTGTTCACGGTTAAGCTTTAAGATAAGCTCTCGTATTTCAGCAATACCTTCGGGGTCAAGTCCGTTGATAGGCTCGTCAAGCAGCAGTAAATCGGGGTTTCCGATAAGTGCAAGCGCAATTCCCAGACGCTGCTTCATACCAAGAGAAAATTTACCTGCTTTCTTGTTGCCTGTGTTTTTAAGATTTACAGTATCAAGCAGATTTTCGATTACGCCCTTTTCCTTAACTCCCATAAACAGACACTTTGCTTTAAGATTTTCGTAAGCAGTCATATTCGGGAAAATTCCGGGGGTTTCAATAAGACAGCCTATTCTGCCACGCATTTCAATTATTGACTGCGAATTCATTCCCTTGAAGATTACCTCTCCGTTTGTGGGTGCGGCAAGATTGCACATCATTTTCATAGCAGTTGTTTTTCCTGCGCCGTTCTTGCCGATAAAGCCGTAGATTTCACCCTGCTTTATACGCAGATTGAGATTATTTACAGCTGTTTTCTTGTTGTATATTTTGGTAAGTGCTCTGGTTTCAAGTATATAATCCATAAATTCCGTCCTTTCTGCTTTTCTTTACAATTATATGTTACACTACACTTTCCAAAAAAACGCAAAGAAAAGGTAAAGAAAGTTTAAAGAAAGGCGTGCCGCCTTGGGCAATTCGTAGCAAATTTTTTAGAAATATACTTTTATGCTCGATAGTGAAAAAACTTCTTTACTGCTCCCTCACTAAGGCGTGCCGCCTTGGGCAATTCCGTCGTGCGAAAAGGCAGAGATAATTCATATCTTATACTGTGCGGCGGTATAACGTGCTTATTTCTTTAGTTTAAAGCCAATACCCCACACCGTTTCAATATATTCTTCGTCGGTAACTGCTTTCAGCTTTTTGCGGATATTGCTGATGTGCATATTTATTGTCTTGTCCTCGCCGATGTAGATGTCGTCCCAGGCATAATCATAAATATCCTGCTTTGTAAAGGCACGGTTAGGGTTTTCCATAAGCAGCTGAAGAATTTTATATTCGTGCTTTGTAAACGATAGGGTTTGTCCTGCAATTTCAGCGGACATCTCCTCTAAATTGAGGGTCAGTCCCTTATGGGTAAGTTGTTTTACTGGCTTGTTGTCGGTGTTGCGTCTTAGTTGCACACCCACTCTTGCCATAAGCTCTGCTATTTCAAAAGGCTTTGTAATATAATCATCTGCGCCTGCGTTCAGCAAATCAATCTTGCTGTCAAGGCTGTCCTTTGCGGAAAGCACAATAACGGGAATTTTGAAATCATTTTTAAGCTGCGGAAGAAGCTCCTCGCCGTTAATCCCTGGCAGCATAAGGTCAAGCACAGCAAGAGCGAACTGCTCTGTTTTGGCATACAGCAGACCTTCCGTTCCCGAAAACGCCTGCTTGCAGGAATAGCCTTCCTTTGAAAGCGCTTTTGCAATGAGGTTGTTAATATATGTATCATCTTCAATTATCAGAATTTTTGGCATACTGTCACCTGCTTTACATACTTAGTAAACTATTCTGCGTGATTATCTGGGTCAGCAGACATATTCCATATAGTTATATGTTTTCATTATACCACAAAATCCCTGATATTTCAATCTACTGTACTTAATTTCTGAGTTTGTCTGTTTTTTTCTGACTATCTGAGAAAAGAAAAGGCTGTACAGTTTTCTGCACAGCCTGAGATTGTAAGGTTAACCCTCCTGACGTGAGCGGATAAGCTCGGCATAGAAGCCGTTTTTCTCCAAAGTCGGAGGC
>JAZQBH010000204.1:0-2039 GCA_045545655.1 Oscillospiraceae bacterium | reverse complement strand
GGGTTCAGATATCAGTCTGATGGATTTGAGCGAAAACTCGGCACAGGGCGATAAGCTGATCGCTGAAATCTGTAGCAACTTTGATAAGACTAATGAAGCATTTGAACTTGATTGCTCTGATGTGCCCGATCTGGTGCCTATCCTTACAGTTTTAGCAAGCTTCGGCAAGGGTACAACAAGACTTTTAAATGTAGCACGACTTCGCATAAAGGAATGTGATCGTCTTGCGGCAATGGAGGATTGTCTGAATAGAGTTGGCGGTTCTGTGCGTGCTTTCGATGATTATATCGAAATAGATGGCATCGGCTCATTGAAGGGCGGCGAGGTTGACGCTTATAACGACCACAGAATTGCTATGTCTATGGCAATTGCGGCAACAATAAGTGAAGCACCTATAATTATCAGAGGTGCTCAGTGTGTATCAAAATCATATCCTGACTTTTTTGACGTCTACCGTTCACTTGGAGGTAAAGCCGAAGAGGTGATTTAAATGACAAGGGAGCAATTAAAGAGATATATCCTTTCAAGTTATGGAATTACAGAGGATTACCCATTCAATAATGATAATACTAGTGCTGTATTCCGTCATCCTAATAACAGAAAATGGTTTGCATTGATGATGAATATACCAGCTGAAAAACTTGGTATAGACAGTGATAAGAACATTGACATTGTCAACGTTAAATGCGACCCATTGATGATAGGTTCTGTTGTTCTTGAGAATGGGATATATCCTGCTTATCATATGAACAAGACTAACTGGATTTCTATTGCATTAGACGGAACTTGTGACGACGATAAAGTCAAATGGCTGGTTGATTTAAGTTTTGATGCAACAAATGTGAAAGTGAAAGTAAAATAGATGGAGGACATTTATGTCATCTTGTTTTAATGGCGGAATTAAAATCTCAATATTTGGCGAAAGCCACAGCAAAGGTATCGGCGTAGTGCTCGATAATCTTCCTGCAGGTGTGCAAATCGACCTTGATAAAGTGTCTGCCTTTATGGCACGTAGAGCACCCAAAAAAGACGGTACTTCTACTATGCGTAGTGAAAAGGATATTCCTGATATTCTGTCGGGTCTGTTTAATGGAAAAACTACCGGCACTCCCCTGTCGGCTGTTATTATGAACACCGACCAGCATTCATCGGATTATAGCAATATTTCTCATATTGCACGTCCTGCACACGCTGATTACACAGGATTTTTGCGTTATAACGGCGCAAACGACCCCAGAGGCGGTGGACATTTTTCAGGAAGACTTACTGCTCCCCTGGTTTTTGCAGGAGCAATCTGTGCTCAGATACTAGAGCAACGTAGAATTTACACAGGTGCTCATATCAAGCGTATAAGAAACGTTTGCGATGAGTCATTTGACCCTGTGGAAATAAACCGTGAAACACTGGAAATGGTCAAATCAAGACCCTTCCCTACTATCACACAGGCTGCTGAAAATGAAATGCGTGATGTAATCAATTCCGCAAGAGAAGACTGCGATAGTGTAGGCGGTATAATCGAGTGTGCCGCTGTCGGAGTTCCTGCAGGTGTTGGTTCTCCTATGATGGACGGGCTTGAGAATATCATTTCACAGCTTGTTTTTGCAATTCCTGCTGTTAAGGGCATTGAATTTGGTATCGGATTTGGTGCTGCTGACTTATTCGGCAGCGAAAACAACGACGAATTCAGAATTAAAGACGGACAAGTTGTTACAACCACAAACAATCACGGCGGTATACTTGGCGGAATAAGCTCAGGAATGCCTGTTATATTCAGAGTTGCTTTCAAGCCTACTCCGTCGATTTACAAATCTCAGAACAGCATTGACTTTAAAACTATGACAGAGGAAAATCTGGTTATTAAGGGCAGACACGATCCTTGTGTAGTTCCAAGAGCAGTTCCCTGTGTTGAGGCTGCACTGAATATTGCGCTTGTATCTGCATTACTGGATAATCCTGAAATCTGATTTTTGGGGGAATTAAATGAATATTCCGAGAATTCGTATAGAAGATATAGATGAAATCTCAATTCTTATTTGTTA
>JAZQBH010000203.1:0-5135 GCA_045545655.1 Oscillospiraceae bacterium | reverse complement strand
GTTAAACACATTTAGGCAAATCCCAATTTATCGGTAAGACAAAAAAATCCAGAGAAGATACAAATTCTTCTCTGGATTTTCTTTATGACTATCTGAATAATATTTTATTTTTAGCGTTATTATAACGCTTTTCGAGAATTTCACGCCATTCGGTGTTTGTGACTTTTGCAATCAGCGAGAGATACTTCTCCTCGTCGTTATAAGGCACGGTTTCGATAAGATGAAGTAACGCCCAGTTGAGGTCGTCGCAGTCGTCGGAGAAGAAGTTGATTATCTGCTCGGCTTCGTTCCACGAAAGCGCCTCGGAGAAGGAACATAATACTTCATCGTACTCTCTGAACTTTTCGTCAGAAAGCTGATTGTCGGGCGGTATTTTACCCAAAGCAAGCAGCTTGTTTAATGCGGTTTTGTTCAAATGATTTCCTCCTGAAAAGGGCTGTCAGTCCATTATCGCCTTGAACTTCTTGACGTTGTCAGCAATATCACCCTTGAATACAGATGAACCCGACACAAGAATATCAGCGCCAGCCGCAAGACATTCAGCGGCATTATCAAGTGTCACTCCGCCGTCAAGCTCAATCAGCGGCTTTGAAATGGAGTTATCAGCCATTTCTCTGCACTTGCGCACCTTTTTCAGCATAGACGGGATGAACTTCTGTCCGCCGAAGCCAGGGTTGACCGTCATAATGAGAATAAGGTCGATGTCGTCGATTATGTATTCGAGAACATCAGGCGGTGTTGCAGGATTAAGGGCAACGCCAGCCTTACAGCCAGCCTCGTGGATACTGCCGATTACTCTGTGCAGATGTGTGCACGCCTCAGCGTGAACGGTGATTATATCCGCACCCGACTTTGCGGCTGTCTGAATGTGGTTTTCAGGCTTTTCAATCATCAGGTGCACGTCGAATGTCATCTTTGTGCAGGGCCTGAGTGAAGCATAGACAGGAAATCCCATTGAGATGTTAGGGACAAACATTCCGTCCATAACATCTATGTGAAGCATTTCTGTTCCGGCCTGTTCAAGCAGCTTTGTCTGTTCACCGAGAACAGAGAAATCCGCTGAAAGAATAGAAGGGGAGAGTATAGCCATTTATTCCACCGCCAATCAGTTCTTTGCTGTAAAGCCTTCCCAGTCCTTGAGGAAGCGCTCGATGCCGTTGTCGGTGAGGGGGTGCTTGAGCATAGCAAGAAGAACGTTCATAGGAACAGTTGCAATATCGCAGCCCATTCTTGCCGCAGCAGTAACGTGGATAGGATTGCGGATAGAAGCGGCAATGATTTCGGTCTGAATATTGGAAGCGTCAAACATTTCAACGATTTCGCTGATAAGGTTCATACCCTCCATACCGATGTCATCAAGTCTGCCGAGGAACGGGCTTACATAGGTAGCGCCTGCTCTTGCGGCAAGCAGTGCCTGTGCGGCAGAGAATACTAATGTAACATTGGTCTTGATGCCAAGTGCGGTAAGCTGTTTACAAGCCTTCAGACCTTCTTCGCACATAGGAAGCTTGATAATGATATTCTTGTGGATAGCGGCGAGGGGCTTAGCTTCCTCAACCATTTTGTCTGCCTCAAGGGAGATAACCTCTGCGGAAATGGGACCGTCAACAATAGACGCAATTTCGGTAACTACCTCTTTGAAATCTCTGCCTTCCTTTGCGATAAGCGAGGGGTTGGTAGTAACACCGCAGATAATGCCCATATCGTTGGCACGTCTGATGTCAGCAACATTGGCTGTGTCAATAAAAAGCTTCATAGTATTCATTCTCCTTTTTCTTTATGCTTAAAAAAGCTACTTCAATTATAATATAAATAATCCGTTTTGTCAATGCGTTTTGTTTTTGTGGGGAAAAATGTCCGAAATGTGCTGATTTGGCATTATAAACACAAAACAGCCACTTTGTCTGATAATTAACAAACTTTCGGAGCACTCCGACTGAAAATAATCACATATAATAGCAATGATTATATCCGTTTCTTTAAAGCCGTGAAAACGATTAACAAAATAACCCCCGACAAATATCGGAGGTTATTGCGTTAATCAGAATTATTTGCCCTTCCAGCCGTTACGCTTTGCGTTTTCTTCGCAAGCCTTCTTGTCAGAATAGCCTTCGCTGGAAGCGCCTACGATATTGCCGTTGCTTGCGGTTCTGCGCCAACGGTATTCGCCACGCTTATCAGTGTAGAACTCCCACTTATCCTTGTCGTTCTTTCTGTTTGCGTTTTCTTCGCAAGCCTTTTTATCAGAATAGCCCTCGCTGGACGCACCGACAATCTTTCCGTTACTTGCCTTTCTGCGCCAACGCCATTCGCCACGCTTATCCTGGTAAAATTCAAGCTTATCGTTGTTTGTAGCCATATCGGTTCCTCCTTGAAGACGTGCGGTGATTCCTGAATACAGACGGAATACCACTAATTTTTTGTCATAGGTATCTGGCGGCATTCTATATGCGCCTGATGTAATTTTAGCACAATCGACATAATATGTCAAGTATCTGCTGTCATTTATTTCTTGAGATAGAACTTTTTTGTGAAAAAGGCTTGAAAAATAGGGCGGTTTATGGTATAATTAACATAAAATTATAATGTGTATTCTGCGTTGTTGAACGTGGCTGGTATACAGTATATAATAAACTCTGAGAAAGGGGGCGGCACCTTGAAATGTGCGCTGTGGCTTAACAGAAAAAAGGTGTATTCAGCGGCTGAAATTTGCGCCAATCCCGATATAGCTTCTCTGCGTGGATATTTCCTTGCAGGAAGTCTGATTGAATGGCTTGAAGACCATAACGGAAAAGAGTATGCAGACAAGCTTCGCAAGCTGTCTGCTGACGCCCCTGATTTAAACGATAGAATTGCTGAGATTTTCGGCGGAAATACAGTTGGTCATAAGAAATTGACAGGAAGTACTACTCCAGTGCAGACCGAAATCAGCAAAAGCTGTAAAAATAGCGATTGCCGCACCTCATCATTCGAAATTCCATGTTCTTTCGGATTTACTGACAGTTCATATAAATTCGGGTTTTCTGATACTTCCTACAAATCCGGTTTTGGCAATAGCTCTTTTAAATTCAGATTTAACTTTGATACAAGCTATCTTGGTATTTACAGATGGTTTGTGGGAGGCTCTTTCGTTTATGGCAGTTTTTCCCAGACCAGTTTTCACGAGTGGGAATGGGAGTGGCTGTGGAATTTCTTCAAGGGCTATTCAGGCGGTCAGTATGGGTCTTTTGCGTCTGGCAGTTTTTCGGCTTCAAGTCTGCTGACAACCAGCTTTTCAAATCAGGATGTGCTGCTGAAGCTGCTTGCTGAAATAAATCCTTCGGAAGTTATTGAGGGTTCGTTTGCTGTGTGGGAAAAACTTGGAATAGACGAATATGACTATATAATGTTCAGAACGCTTATGCGCTGTCCTTTGAACAGGTTTGGTTATGGTATCCATATTGTGTGATAAATTATGAGCATTAAAAGGATTATTGTTTTTATACTTTGTGCGCTGATGCTTTATGCGGGCGGATTTTGTGTGTACTATGGCTTCGAGGAATGGAAAAAAGAAAACAGCAGATATGTTGTGATGACAGACTCTGATTTACCTAATCTGATAAACGGCTGTAAAGCGACAGCTTCGATATATCAGCAGGTGATGTTTATGGGAACAGAAGTGTTTCAGCCTGAGATACTTAATATTCCCATTGGAAAACCTGTTGAATGGCACAGGTATCTTGTTCCGCTGCAGTATGAAAAAGACGCTTCAAAACACAAGTACTATATCGTATGTGTGTCTGAGCCTGAAAGTATTGAAAGAATGGAACAACTCAGTGTAATTCTTCCTCAGCCTGAAGAAGGCGAGCCGTTTGTGATAAAAGGTGTTTCCAAGATAATGGACCTGAGCGTCCACAACGAAATTTACAGTGTTATCAGTTCTCGGCGTTTATTGGTTGGTGTAGACGGATTACTGAAAAATCCTACGGAGGCATATTATCACAACAGAATTATAGATTGGGTTGTTTATGAACAGAATGCTTCTTCGGCCTATATTACTGCGTTTATAGCCGGCGGAGTTCTGTGTGTGGTTGGTATTGGTATGGCGGTTCTGATGATTATAAAGATTTACCGTGAAAAACATTGGTATTGATTTTGTGTGGTTGTATGAAAAGGAGATAAGAATGTGAGAAAAGTAAGACTGATGGTTGGTATGCTGGTTCTTATGATAGCAGGAATAGTGTTCCTGGTTGACGGAATCAGTGATAAAATCGCTTTGAGCAAGCCCACAGCTGATTTGTCTGAATTAAAGCCGTCTGAGCTTAAAAAGGGAATGATAGTAGACGGTACAGTATACGAAATATGGGACAAATTTGCGTATGAGGAAGACGACAACGGAAATATTACTTCCTATTATGCATTTCCTCTCGAAAGCACATTTGAAGATGATGAGCCTGTGTTCATAGCCCTTAAGCTTGCAAATTCCATAGACAAAAACAAAGCAGATAAAATGTGCAAGGAATCTTACAACTATTATGTAGAAAACATTGAACCTGCTGTGTGGACAGAACTTATTATTCACGGACAGGTTTCAAATATGAAGGGCGAAGTCCTTGACGTTTTTGAAGAATACATAGATGAAATAGGCTACGATAAAACAGACAATATGGAAGCCTTTGTCATCAGCAGATTTGTGCCCGGCAGTGAGAATATAGCACTTATAGTCGGCGGAATTATGACGTTTATCGGTCTGCTTGGCTTTGGCATTCCGCTTGTATTTGTGATTATTAAGAGATAATGGGTAAAACGGATACTTCTGGTGCACTCAACGCATTTCATATAGCGTCCTTTGCACCTGCATTGGCGAAAGGAAAAAAACAGCCATCTGTCGAGGGATTTGACTTATACTGCACAGTGCTGTCGGCGTTGATGTGGCGAAAGCTGAACGGCAGGATTACGCTGTGCTGTGACAACTGGTTCGCTGAATACTACACAAGGCTAGGTATCTGTGATATATGGGACGATGTAAAAGTCTGCGTTGCAGATGATTTAGAGGGCATTAACCCTAAAATGTTCTGGGCTGGTGCAAAACTTCTCGCATTGCGTGAAATGTCAGCACAAGTCGGGGGCCAAGCGGTCTTAGGAAGACAACTCTG
>JAZQBH010000202.1:0-7117 GCA_045545655.1 Oscillospiraceae bacterium | reverse complement strand
AATCAGGCTGTCAATTCGCATTCAAGCGGCTGAACGGTAATCGCTGGGATTAGCCGAGGAGCTGAAGAATGGACTGAGGCTGCTGATTTGCCTGAGCGAGCATAGACTGAGCTGCCTGCTGAAGGATGTTGAACTTGGTGTAGTTCATCATCTCGGAAGCCATATCTGTGTCACGGATTGTGGACTCAGCGGCTGTGAGGTTCTCAGATGTTGTTGTCAGGTTGGTAATCTTGTGCTCGAGTCTGTTCTGGATAGAACCGAAGGATGCACGAACCATAGAGGTCTTGTTGATAGCCTTGTCGATCTGGTCGATAGCGTAGTTAGCATCGTCCTGAGTAGCAAGGGAGAGGTTCTCAGTGTTGAGACCATCTGCACGGGCAGAGAGGTTAAGGTTAGCCTTAAGGTCGCCCATATCAGCAGATCCGTCCTGGTTGTAGTTGAATGTGAAGTTTACGCTGTCCTTAGTACGAGCACCTGTCTGAAGAGTAATGCTGTCAGCATAAGTCATTCTTGCAGTGGAGTTGTCGTAAGAGTCAGCGATAGAAACGCCCTTCTCAACGCCGAAGTAGTTCTTGATGTTTTCCCAGCTGCTGAGAACTTCAGTTTTCTTAGCATTAGCTGCAGCAAGAGCGTCCTTAGCGGCGTCTCTTTCTGCTGTTGCAGTGTTGGAAGAAATCTTGGTCTTGTCATCGCCTACGCTGATTTTTGCAGCTGCTGTGGGGTCTTCGTAAACAGCTTCAGCCAGCTCGATTTTACCGCTTACAGAGCCCTTTGTTTCGTCTGCATCGCCAGCTGCTGTGATAGTAATCGTCATCAATTCAGTTTCTGCGCCGGTACCTGCAGCGTTTACAGTCGAGATGGTAAGTTCGGTAGGCTTGTTAGCAGCATTACCTTTAACAAAGTAATCTGTACCATTTATATTGATTACTTCACCGGTGTTTATGTTTGCGATACTCTGAATTTCAGCACCGCCGATGGTAATGCCGTCCAGCGTGTTATCAGTAGTGCCGTACTCAGCCTTAAACTCTACGCCACGGAGGTTGTTGTAAGCGTCAGCAATCTTCTGTGTCATATCTGCGTCTTTAACACCGCTGAGTTCAACAGTCGGAGCGTCGAGAGCTGTTGTGCCTGTGCTTTCTACCTTTACGGAGTCAGCTGCAAAGCCGATGTTCTCGGGAGCGTACTGTGTCTTAGCAGCATTCTTGTAAACCAATGTTACAGTGTCGCCTTCCTTAGCTTCAATAGCGTCAAAGATTGCGTTACCCCATTCCGCACTAGTGCCGTCTGTGTCGTCAATCATGAAACCGCCTGCGCCTGTAACGTTTGTTGTGTCAAGGTCAACTGCCTTTGTCTTGAAAACGTTCAACTGGTCGGCGGTCAGGCTACTGCCGTCCTCGTCGAGCTTACCGCCTGTTACAGTACCGGATGTAGCTTTCCATGTGCCATCGGTCTGCTTTGTGAAGGTAACTTCCACGGTGTCGCCCTTCTTGAGATCCACAGCGCCGGCATTAGTACCGTCATCTGTCAGACAGAGTTTCTGCCAGAGATTATCAGCCTGTGTCTTGTCGTAAAGAGCGTTGTCAACAGACTGCCACTGGTTAGCCTTACCGCCGTCGGAGAGGTCCCAGCCATCGTTGTCGTCGAGAACCTTCTGCTTCTCGTTAAGAGCCTTTGTAGCGTCGGCAATTGTCTTGTCGAGCATCTCAGTAACCTTTGCGGTAAGCTGTTCCTTCTTGTTTGCATAGTCGAACTCATCGTTTACCTGAGTAAGACCGTCAGCCATTTCACCGCCGTTAAGAACGATTGTGCCGTTGAAGTCTGTATCAGCAATCTGGTTGAGCTCGTCGTTGAGCTGGTTGAACTCGAGTTCAATAGCTGCACGGTCAGTAGCGTTATCGTATGTACCGTTAGCGGACTCAGTAGCAAGTTCCTTCATTCTCTGAAGAATAGCGTGTGTTTCCTGAGCAGCACCCTCAAATGTCTGGATCATGGAGATACCATCCTGAGAGTTACGGATAGCCTGATTCAAGCCCTTGATCTGGCTTCTCATCTTCTCGGAAATTGCAAGACCTGCAGCGTCGTCGCCTGCACGGTTGATTCTGTAACCAGAAGAAAGCTTCTCAGAAGACTTCTTCATACCAGCTACGTTAGCATTAAGCTTGTTGTACGCACCAAGAGCGTTAAGGTTGTGTTGTACTACCATTCCCATAATAAAATCCTCCTTGAATTTACTTTTGTTGCCCTGTTGTTTCAGGAATCATTCCTCAGGGCTTGTTAAAATGGGTTTCGTTTTATTTCCTTGCGTCGACTTTCAAGGAAATCAGCTTTTCAGCTGTCACGTATATTATATCGGCTGTGGATTATAAAACTTTAGCGTTTTTTAGAAAATTTTTTAAAAATTTTAAAAAAAATTTAAAATATTTATATATTACGATATAAATAAGGGCTGTTTCCAGTAAACAGCCCTTTATTTAATATAGTAGTAAGTCTGAAGTTTCAATCCTCGCCAGCCTCGCTTGCCTCAACGGCATGGCGGATAAACTTTACAAATTCCTCTCTGCACACAGGCTTTGAGAAGTAATAACCCTGAATGAAGTCGCACCCGAGATTTGAGAATGTTTTCACCATTTCCTCGGTTTCAATGCCCTCAACTACGATTTCAACGTTCATATCCTTCATCATCTTTACTGTATGGCGGAGGAACGTTGACATCTTCGGGTTGTTCCACTCGTCAACCAGCGACTTGTCAAGCTTTACTATCTTCAGCGGCAGAGAAATCACACGCTTCATATTGGAATAGCCCGTGCCGTAGTCGTCGAGCGAGAACTCAAGCCCCGCATTTGAAAGCTTTGTGAGGTTATCCATCATCGCACGCTGCGAGAATGACGCGGCGGTTTCGGTAATCTCAAGGTTAAGCTCCTTGGGGGTGATTTTGTATCTGTCCATTATCTCAAGGATATCGTCGGCAAGGTCGCTTCGCATACACTGTGCAACCGAAAGGTTTACTTCTATGTATTCAAGCCCCAGTCTGCTGTACTCAACGCTTGAAACAAACTTGCACACTTCCTCGAAAACGATACGTCCGATTTTGTGGATTGCGCCCGTGCGCTCTGCGGCAGGCACGAGAATTTCAGGCGAGATAAAGCCGTATTCATCATCATACAGGCGAAGCAGAGCCTCAGCAGATACAAACTTGTTCTTTACAGTAGAATAAATCGGCTGATAATATACCTCAAACTTTTTGGTGCGCAGACCCCTTGCGATTATCTCGTTGATGTTGTTGCGGATTTCAAACTCCTTCGAGCTGTACAGCTCAGACGCCGAATACCAGCGGTTGTGGTCCATCTGCTTTTCGTGGAAGTGCAGGCTGAACTGCATCATCGACTGATAGGAGTTGATTTCCTCAGGACATTTCGCAAGGATAATGCACGGCAGAAGGTTTACGTCAAAGCCGTTTACACGGAAGCGTATCCTTATATCATTGAGAATGTACTCCGCCGCAAGCTGTGCCTTGTCGTAGTCCTTCTCGGAGAATACCATCTGATATCTGCCTCTTTGCAGATAATAACACATACAGTCGCACTTCAGCGACCTTGTGATGTTGCGGATATGCCCTGCCACACGGGAAACTACCTCAACGGTGTTGTCGTAGCCCATCATTTCACTTATCTGTTCGTAGTTTGCAAGGTTCAGCATAACAACGTTCATACGCTTGTTGTTGTCGTAGGCGTGCTTTATGTCACGCACGTAAGCGTAGCGCTTATGCAGACCTGTTGATGTGTCTATGATTTCCTCAGCCTTCTGCACGATTTCGCACAGCATAAGCTGAGAAACCGCAACAGCAAAGTTGTTTACTCTCAGTTCAGGCACGACAAGGTGAATTACGATTGAAATAATCGTAAGCAGGATTACCGAAAACAGCGCCACTATTTTAATCGGCGTGAACTGACTGCGGTACTTTATTGTGTAAGTACAGTATATCACATAATACGGAATAATCAGGATATAAACGCCCAGATAGAACAGGAACGATGCGTGTTCGTAGCTGTTATCATAAGTGAACATCGCCTTTGTCAGCGGATTTGTCATCAGCATCAGGAAGGTTGCCACATACGGCAAGCCCAGCAGAACTCTCAGTGCAGGCTTTTTGTGCAGCTTGTGCCACGTGTCGGTAAGGCTTATTATGTATACCGCAAGCAACGGTGCCTGCAGCGTCTGAAACACAAGGAACGCACCGTGCGAAAAACCGATAAGTCCGGGGGTTGCATTCGGATTATAGTCCATCACAACCGCCCATATTTCGCACAGACACGACATCAGTCCGTTGAACATCGTGCATATAAAAACCTTGTTTGCCCAGCCCCTCGTCAACTTACGCAGATATACGGATATAAGCAAAACAGAGAGTATAATCAACCCTGCTATGTCGAAAGAAATACTAAGCAGCAATGACTTCCCCTCCCCTCTTTATATATTATAATTATACAAAAGAACTTAGTCCTGTATTTAATTATATCAGAAAAACCGCATAATGTCAAGGTTTTTTGCTTTATATACAGCAAAAATAAGGTTCGCACAGCTAATTATCGGTATTTTCCACAAAAATAATTGTGTAATTGTGCAAACCTTATAAATCGGTTTTTCTGTAAATACACAAAAGCGGCGGTGTCTGTGCACCGCCGCCTTAGTTTGTTCAATTTGTTCGTACTGCAATCAGATGAATGCGTAGTTGGACTTACCGCTCTTCTTAACGGAGTACATCGCGTCGTCTGCCTTACCGATGAGGTACTCAACACGGGTGTTGTAGTCGCCTCTGATTACCGCAATACCGATAGACACGCTGATCGACAGGCGGTCGCCTTCGCTGCTTTCAAATCCGGCAGCAAGTGTGTCGATAAGTCTCTGTGCGATCATAGCGGGGTCGTTTTGCTCAGCATTACGGATCATAGCGATAAACTCGTCGCCGCCGTATCTTCCTGCAAAGCCGTTGTCGCCCACAGTAGTCTTGATGATCTTTGCAACATACTTCAGAACCTCGTCGCCTGTTGCGTGAGAGTAGTTGTCGTTGAAGTGTTTGAAGTCGTCAACGTCGATGAACAGAACTGCCATTTCAGACTTACGCATTTCAGAAAGCGAAATTTCGTTGTCGATCTGGCTTTCAATTGTTTCACGGTTGTAAAGCTCTGTAAGTGCGTCGTAGCTTGCACGCTCAGTAAGCTGCTGCTCGGACTTTCTTGCACGGTCGATATCTACCATAACGCCGACAACCTTGATAATCTTGCCGTCGTCGTCCTTGATTGTGGAAGTTCTCATAAGAACCCAGATGAAGTCACCGTAGATGTTCTTGATACGATACTCGTTGCGCTCGAAGTTCTTGCCCTTTTCAAGTGCGTCAAGGTCGCTTCTGTATCTGTCGGCGTCATCGGGGTGAATCTTAGCCTTCAGCAGGAAGCTGTCGCCGAAGTGGTCGGAAGACGCACGGTAGCTGAACTTCTTGTTGAAGTTGTTGGAGAAGATAACCTCGTTTGTCTTGAAGTTCCACTCGAAGATAATGTTATCCGACATATCGGAAATGGTCTTGTATCTGTCCTCACTGATTACGATTTCATCAATAAGGGTGTTGAACGAACGTGAAAGCTGTCCGTATTCGTTAAGGCTCATTGTTGTGATACGTGCCTCGTGGTCGCCACGCATAACACGCTCAAGGGTGTTTTCGATATCCTTGAGGGGCTTGGTCAGCGACTGCGATACGATAACTGCGGCAACTACTGCAACAACGCCGAGAAGAACAGCCACAAGGGAGATGATAACGATTGTGCTGCTTGAGTAAATGCCGCTCTTGCCGTCAAGACAGCTTGCAATGGCAATCAGGCCGTTGTTGCCGCCTACTCTTACGAGAGAAGCGATAAAGGTGTCGCTGCCCTGCTCAAATCTGATGATTTCAGAAGCAACGCCATCCTGAAGGGTCGGAATTGCGTTTGTAACGTTATAAGTGTATGTACCTGCAAGGTCAGGGTAGAAGCCGGAGCCTGCCGACCAGTTGCCGTTAACGTCAGTTACAACAATCTTACCCTGTGACTTGTTGTTGGGAAGGTCGAACTGAACATTGCTGAGCGCCTTTGACAGCAGCGAATTCTGGGTTGCTGCGTCGTAGGAAATCATAACGGTGCACTTGTTGACTGCTCTCTTGATAAAGAGCGTCTTAACGCTGCTGTCGTCAACAACATCATCAAAGTAAAGGGTGTTGTCTTCGTAATCAGCGTAATCCTTGAAGTCCTTTACTTCGCTGCCCTTGTCAGTACCAGCGATAATCTTGCCGCTTTCGTTGATTACACGAACGGAAGCAATCATATCGTTGCCTGAAGCAAACTTGTTTACAAAGTCGTCAAGAACAGGCGGAACGCTGCCTGTTGATGTGGCAGACTCCATTGAAGGATAAGCCGCCAGCGTGTCAAGGTCTCTTAAAGCCTTGTCGTGAACAGCTGTGAGAGAGGCAACCTGTGCCTGAGCCATGCTCTTTACACGTGTTTCGTACTGCTCTGTTGCGTTTTCAGAAATGAAATACTGCGACAGACCTACTCTTGCGGCAAGCGGAATAATCGCAAAGCATATAGCCGCAATAAGAAGTAAAACTCTGATTTTCATATAAATTCTCCCCATTTCCTGAAAAAGGTGTATTCGTATACAATTCTAATTATACCACAAGAAAATCAATCTGTAAACCTCAAAAGGAACACGAAAACGCCAATTTTTGAATTTTTATGAATTATTCACAAATTACCAGCCGCTATTTTGTGAAGAATATAATCCGCCCCGTAAAAAATCCCGCAACTTGATAATTTCTTGAAAATTTACTATTGAATAAAGAAAAGAATTGTGCTATAATGGAAATAGCATACGGCGAAAGCAATACCGCCGCATTATTGAATAATCACTAAATTGAAATTCAACAACCTTATCAAAGGAGAGTTTTTGTTTATGACGAACTTGGTTATCAAGGGAAGAGGTTATCGCCTTATTGATAATAAATCGTTTGATATTCCGCTGCCCCTGAAGTATGTCGTGCTCAAGGAGGATATGGAGGTTGCGGAGTATGAAATTTCCGCAGATGAAAAGG
>JAZQBH010000201.1:0-1920 GCA_045545655.1 Oscillospiraceae bacterium | reverse complement strand
GTGTGCGGTAGATGCGTCTATAATTCTTACTTTGTCGTCAGCCATTGCAACAGCTTCTCTTGCGGCTACATCAGGCAGGCAAAGGAATGTAAAGAAGTCGGAGGCCAAGCGGTTCTTAGGAAGACAACTCTGCCTTTCAACTCCTTGGCTCACAGAACGACATGGCTACGATCCGACTTGTGTGCGGTAGATGCGTCTATAATTCTTACTTTGTCGTCAGCCATTGCAACAGCTTCTCTTGCGGCTACATCAGGCAGGCAAAGGAATGTAAAGTCAGAAGAATTTATCATTCTGCGGCGTTCATCAGGGTCTTTTCTCTTGTCCTCGTCTATTCGCAGAAGTTCAATATCAGTTCTGTTTTCAAAGCGCTCAAGAATTTTAAGTCCTGTTGTGCCTTCCTGACCGTCTATATAAATCTTTGTCATAATTCTTCCAACCTCTTTTCTGCAAGTTCAATTTGTTTTTTAACACTATCGGGGGAAGGTCCTCCGTAGGATTTGCGTTCATTTACGCAAGTGTCAAGGCTGATTGCCTCATATACGTCATTATCAAAAAGTTCACTCTGCTGTCTGTAATCCTCGAGCGGAAGTTCTTCAAGCGTTGTATTCTTTGAAATACACAATGCAACAAGTCCGCCTGTAATCTTGTAAGCAGTTCTGAACGGCATACTTTTCTTTACGAGATAGTCAGCACAGTCAGTTGCATTGATAAAGCCCTTTGCTGCGGCTCTACGCATATTGTCCTTCAGCACAGTCATAGTTGCAAGCATAGGAATAAATGTAGACAGGCAAAGCTTGATGTTATCAACAGCGTCGAAAATAGCTTCCTTATCCTCTTGCATATCTTTGTTATATGCAAGAGGCAGACCCTTCATCATTGTGAGGAGAGTCATAGTATCGCCGATTACACGGCCTGTCTTTCCTCGGATAAGCTCTGTTACATCAGGATTCTTTTTCTGCGGCATAATGCTTGAACCCGTAGAGTAAGCGTCGTCAAGCTCAATAAACTTGAACTCCCACGAGCACCACATTATGATTTCCTCAGAAAATCTTGAAAGATGTACCATACAGATTGACAGTGCAGAAGCAAGCTCCATACAGAAATCTCTGTCAGATACACCGTCAAGCGAGTTTGCCATAGGCTCAGCCATATTGAGCAGGGAAGCAGTACGCTGTCTGTTGATGTCGTATGTTGTACCCGCAAGCGCACAGCTTCCGAGAGGGCATACGTTCATTCGCTTTTCTGTATCATTAAGTCTGTCGATATCACGCAGAAGCATCTGTGCATAAGCCATCAGATGGTGACCGAATGTAATCGGCTGAGCACGCTGCAGATGTGTATATCCAGGCATTATGGTATCACAATGCTCGCTTGCCATTTCGCAGAGTGTTTTAACCAGTTCTTTTATAAGCTCTTTTATTTCTTTGATTTCATCTCTGAGATACAAACGGATATCAAGTGCTACCTGGTCATTTCTCGAACGTGATGTGTGCAGTCGCTTTCCTGCGTCGCCGATACGCTTTGTAAGCTCTGCTTCGATAAACATATGTATATCTTCAGAACTGGGGTCGAATTCCAGTTTGCCGTTTTCGATATCTTCCAGTATTCCAGTGAGTCCGTCAATAATCGTCTTGCTGTCCTCAACAGAAATAATGCCCTGTTCGCCAAGCATAGTAGCGTGTGCAATACTGCCCGTAATGTCGTGCTTGTACATTCTTGCATCAAATGCTATCGAGGAATTGAAAGCGTTGACCTCTGCACTTACTTCTTTGGAAAATCTTCCAGCCCACATTTTTTCCATAATCAAAGAATTCCTTTTTTATTAAAATTTGGAAAGGGGCAGAGTTTTCTAGCTACTCTGCCGCCTTTATAACGTTTAACTATTTTTACATTGTTCCTATTTTTAAAAACAAGAACAGC
>JAZQBH010000200.1:0-3627 GCA_045545655.1 Oscillospiraceae bacterium | reverse complement strand
TCTTGAAGATAAGTCCCTTGAAGGGCGCGTTTTCGTCATATTCAACAGCCTTGCCGTCAACGGTTTCAAGCAGTCTTTCCTTAGGAGAAGGCAGCATTGTCGCCACAGCGTCAAGCAGCATATCAACGCCTGAGAGTGTGTCGTTTGCACAGCATACAACAGGTGTGATAGTACCGTTTGCGATACCGTCGTGGATACCCTTTACAAGCTCATCATGGGTGAATTCTTCCTCATTGAAGAACTTATCCATAAACGCTTCGTTTGTTTCGGCAACCGCCTCAGCCATCGCCGCACGCAGACCTGCAATACGGTTTTCAGACGCAGGCATTTCAACCTCGGTAGGCACGCCCTTTGTATCGTACTTATATGCCTTCATTGTGATAAGGTTTATGTATGCTTCAACAGGGCCGTTCTTATCGTAAGGAACAACGATAGGACATACAGACGGACCGAAGGTTGTTTTCATCTGTGTGAATACACGATAGAAGTCGCTGTTTTCAACCTCCATACAGGTAACAGCAAGCATTCTTGCCTTGTTGGAATTGCACGCAAGCTGATACGCCTTGATTGTACCGGGGCAAACGCCGTCCTTGCCGTTTACTGTTACGATAACGCTTTCTGCGGCACGCATACCCTCATACATTCCGCCGACAAAATCAAACTGTCCGGGAGCGTCAATAATATTTATCTTCTTGCCCTGCCATACCATATTTGCAACAGCGGCATTGAGCGAAATCTTACGCTTGATTTCTTCTGCGTCAAAGTCGCATACTGTACTGCCGTCTGCAGTGCTGCCCATTCTGTCTGTTACGCCGCACTTATAAAGCATAGCTTCTGCGAGAGCGGTCTTTCCGCTTTCTCCGTGTCCTGCAAGGACAATGTTTCTGATGTTGTCAGCTGTGAATGTGTTCATACTAGCTTACCTCCATGATAATTTAAGACGATAATGTGATAATTAAATCAATCGTCCATACATTAGTCTTATTATACAATAAATTCACACAAAATGCAAGTGTTTTTGTGAATTTATTTTATTTTTTTGAAAAAAAGCCTTGCAATAACGTATGAAGTGGTGTATAATTATGATGTAGATATATAACCTTTTTTACGGACGGAGAGGATTTCTGTCAAATCAGAAAGTCCATCTTTTTCCGTTTGCAACGAAAAAGGCGATTTAAGAAAATCAGGGTGATATGTATGATAATACTGCCAAATCAGATTTTAGAGGCACTGCATCTGCTTGAAAGTGCAGGCTTTGAGGCATATATAGCAGGTCCGTGTGTGCGTGAACTGGTGTGCGGAAATTCTCCGCTTGACTACGATATAGTAACTAATGCCTCGATAAATGAAATAATGTTCACATTCCGTGATTACCGCATTTCCGACGAGGACATTGCAAAGGGCGAAATTCTTGTAACAATCCTCGGAATGGTTATTCAGGTGACACCCTACCGCAGAGAGGTTGTCGGAAATCGTGTGATGTACGCCGAGGACCTTCAGACAGACCTTTCACGGCGTGGCTTTACGATGAACGCAATGGCTTATAATCCCAAAACAGGGCTTACCGACCCCTACAACGGCAAAGCCGCCCTTACAGGAGAGGTAAAGCAGATTGTTGCCATCGGCGAAAACGTTACGATAACCCACAGAGGAAACGGCAAGCACAACGAAGAGCCTACAACCGAAGTCATCTACGATATGACAAAAAGCTTTACAATGCAGCCCTCACGCTTGCTGGAGGCTATCCGCTACTGTGCCGAGGACGAGTACGAAATCGAATCACGCACCCGTGACTGTATGCGTGCAAATCTCGCTTGCTTTGACTACGCAGACACCGAAAACATACGCAACGAGCTTACCCGTATAGTAATGGGTAAATTCGCCGCAAGAGCGCTGGAGCAGAACACGGATATACTCAAAGCAGTGCTTCCCGAAATCGAAAATTGTGTGGGATTTATGCAGCAGTCGCCGCACCACGATTTCGACGTGTGGACGCACATCACAAAAGCAGTTGGATATTCCCTGCCTGTACCCGAAATCCGCTTTGCAATGCTGTTTCACGACCTTGGCAAGCCCGATTGTATGTATGTGGACAAGAATAACAGAGGACATTTCAAGGGGCACGGAGAACGCTCACGGCTGATTGCCGAGGGCATAATGCGCCGCCTTGAATTTCCGAAGGAAATGGCGGACGAGATAAGCTGGCTGGTATTCCACCACGATGTGCCTATCCCCGTACAGCCCGAGGGACGAAAAGACCTGAAAGCGCTTATCCGTGAGCTTGGCGCAGACGACCTGAGAAAGCTTCTGCAATGCGAAATTGCCGACAGCCGTGCGAAAAAAGCCGACAGCGAGCCGCAGGCAACCATAAGACTTCGTGCCGCACTCGCCGCACTCAACGAGATTATGGATACAGGCGAGTGCTATGAGATAAGCCAGCTTGCCGTTACCCGCCGTGAGCTTATCGACAGACGGCTTGTATCAGGTGAGGAAGAAGCCAACAAGCTAATAAACGTGCTGTTTGACATCGTGCTGGATAAGCCCTCGTTCAATAACAGGCTTATGCTTATCGACCTTGCCGAAAAGAGCAAGGAACGCCTTGAACAGATGAAAGAGGACGCAATCAGGGCGGCACACGAAAAAGAGGAACAGAAGCTCAGAGAACGTGTTGCAAAGGCTGTCGCTGACCGCCGTGGAGAGCCTGTTTACTCCAAATCGACGTCCAAACGGAAAAATACTTTGTAATATTCACTAAAAATCGTTGACTTTTGCAGCAGATTATGGTATTATTAACATAAAGTAACTGTAATTCTATTACAAACATACAAATTTGCAGCTTTTTATTTCAGGGGTAATCCCCCAAAAAATCAGAAATGAGGGTTGATAGTTATGGGAAAGTCGTCGGATAACAAAAAAAGAGGCACAATCATAAACAAAATCAGTATGGTAAGTACTGTGCCGTTTACGTGTCTTGTTCTGAGCGGAATACTGAACGTGGTTGTGCAGTATGTTCAGACGAAAAAGGAAATCAACGGAATGGCACTGTCGTTCTGGCTGAACCTTGCAATTCTGCTGATTGCAACTATAGTCGGCATTTTTATCATAAAAATAGTGAAAAAGAACATTATCACCCCGATTGACGCAATCCGTGATAAAGTGGTTGATATGTCGAACGGCAATATTTCGGGCAATTCTGTTGACGTTGCGAACAACGACGAGCTTGGCGAGCTTGCTGACGCCGTGAACAGAATGAGCGATTATAACCAGAGCATTATAACCGACATCAAATACACCGCTGAACAGATAGCCGCACAGAACCTTAATGTCAAGCCGAAAGCGGACTACACAGGCGACTATACCCCGATTAAGAATGCACTTGAAAGCATAGTCGATTCTATGAACGGAATAGTAGCTGATGTTGAAGCCGCCGCTGAAGAGGTCAAGACAAACTCAATGCAGATGTCGGCGAATTCCGAAACGCTTTCGAGAGCGGCACACGAGGAAACACAGGTTGTAAAACAGCTTCACTCCAGCCTTGACAGTGTACATAACAGCGTCAACGAATCCGCTGAAAAGGCAACCGAAGCCAAGCAGATGAGTGAACAGATGGTTACCGCAATCAACGAA
>JAZQBH010000199.1:0-2357 GCA_045545655.1 Oscillospiraceae bacterium | reverse complement strand
TGCTGCTGCGTACTTTGGTCTTGAGTGCGACATCTATATGGGCTCTGTTGATATCAAGAAGCAGGCACCAAACGTTGCAAGAATGAAGATACTCGGTGCGAATGTTATTGAGGTTACCGAGGGACTCCAGACTCTCAAGGAGGCCGTTGACGCAGCTTTTGCGGCATGGCTGAAGGATTACGACAACACACTTTACTGCATAGGCTCTGTTCTTGGTCCTCACCCGTTCCCTCTTATGGTTCGTGATTTCCAGAGCGTTATCGGAATTGAGGCACGTGAGCAGTTCCTCGGAATGACCGGCGAGCTTCCCGATGCAGTTGTTGCCTGCGTAGGCGGCGGCTCTAACGCTATGGGTATGTTCTCAGGCTTCCTTAACGACCCCGTTGAAATTTATGGTGTTGAGCCCCTCGGACGTGGCGAAAAGCTGGGAGACCATGCTGCAAGCCTTAAGTATGGCACAGAGGGCGTGATGCACGGCTTCAACTCCATTATGCTTAAGGACGACAACGGCGAGCCTGCTCCTGTTTACTCAGTAGCAAGCGGCCTTGACTATTCTTCGTCCGGTCCTGAACACGCATTCCTCCACGACCTTGGTAGAATCAAGTACGACGTAGTAAACGACGAAGAAACCATCGACGCTTTCTTCAGACTTTCAAAGCTTGAGGGTATTATCCCCGCAATCGAAAGCTCACACGCAGTAGCTTACGCTCTGAAGCTTGCAAAGCAGATGAACACAGGCTCTATCCTCATCAACCTCTCAGGACGCGGCGATAAGGATATGGATTACGTAATCGAGCATTACGGCATCAGATAAATACAGCTGAAAGAAAAGTTGTCATAAAATACATAGTCCGTGAAGATTTCTTCACGGACTGTTTTTATATTTTTACACTTCTCCGAGATATGTTCCCTGCCACGTGGCAATCAGAAAACGTCTGTCCTCGTCAATCATAGTGAAATCCGACACGCTGTCGTAGTCGAACTCCTGAACAAGCTCCATAGTGTCCAGCCTGAACAGGTATGATAACGACTTTGCATCGTGGAATGTACCCGAAAAATCATCTGGGTCATACTGTCTGCCCATATCAAAGAAGATATACTGCTCGCACGGTGAAACCTGTATCCTATCGGGCGACAGCCTTGATTCGGCAACCTGCTGAGGGAAAGAAATCCGTTTGAGTTCTTCAAAGTTCTTGTCTGTCATTACTATTTGTTTATTTCTGATGTCAATGTGGAAATTGTGAGTTCTGCAGAATGAAATTCTGCCCATCAGATGGTCGGGGATAGCGTCAGGAAATTCCTTTATCACTTCGTAAGCGATGTTTTCGGGGTCGGCAGGGGACGTCATAACCCTTCCCTTGCTTTTGCCGTAGCTGTCAGCGATGAACTTGTATATCTGATTACTGTATCGGTCATAGCGCAGATAAGCAACTCTCGGGAGAACCTTTTTTCCTCTTTCAGTAGGGCCGTCAAGTATTTTGTGCCTGAGGGTTCCGCAGTCGAGAAGCATAGTGCGTCCGTCCCAGTCGAAGTCAAGCAGTGTCTTGCTATCGGGCATGAAGGTCATCTGTTCGCCTTCACGGTATTCCATTGTGTTTCTTCCTGCTTCTTCGCCAGTTTCCAGAGAAATAATTGCTATTTCTCCCGAAGTATTCTTTGCCGCCAGCAATTTCTTATCGGGTGATATAGCCTTATCTGAAACATTGCTGACGGTTTTTGTTGTCAGCACAAGCTTTCCCGTTTCCAGATTATAGACGTACACAGAATTTCTGCTGCTTGATGTAGCCAGCAGTTTTTCATCTTCTGTAACAAATAAATCAAAGCCGCCCTTCAGCTTCTTAATCTTCGCCTTTGCCATATTGTTCCTCCCATTAAAAACAAATCCACTTATAACATAAACGTCAACAGTGGATTTGATATATTTCTGTATTGACAGCAGCCGTTGGAACAGGAATACATCATTTATTTGTCTATCAAACAGCATTTATTACATTAAAAACAGTTCCATCTTTAATGTAAATAGTATGTGATCCTGTATAAACGTTATCTGCACCTGTTATAGACCGCATTTGTTCAGGTGATAAAACAAATCTGACAGATTTATCGTTACTTTTTCGGAAATAATCTTCCCCCCAAAAATAGATATCTCCATTTTCGTTATATCCAACGCAGAACGCTGGGGACAGGGAGAATTTCGTCAACAATAATTCATTACATTTTTGCTCAATAGCAGATGGCGAGTCTATATATGGAATTTTATGCCCTGAATCAAAACTGTCAATCCAATAATGCACTTCTCCTGATTTTGAAACAGCTATACTACCATATCCCGAATGAATATCCTCTATCAATTCCAA
>JAZQBH010000198.1:0-10546 GCA_045545655.1 Oscillospiraceae bacterium | reverse complement strand
CTTCTTTGCATCGTCAATTCCCTTACGGATAGCGTCGGGAACTTCGTTGGATTTGCCCATTCCGAAGCCTACTGTGCCGTTTCCGTCGCCTACTACTACGAGTGCGGAGAACTTCATAATACGTCCGCCCTTTACAGTCTTAGAAACACGGTTAATTGCTACGACTCTTTCGGTAAGCTCGTATTCTGTGTTTTCAACATTGTTTACGTTTGAGTTAGCCAAGTTAGTTTCCCTCCTTATTAGAAATTAAGTCCGCCTTCACGTGCGCCCTCTGCGAGAGCTGCAACGCGTCCGTGGTAAACATAGCCGCCTCTGTCGAATACTACATCAGTAATTCCAGCAGCCTTTGCCTTTTCAGCAATCATCTGTCCAACCTTCTTGGCAGCGTCCTTGTTTCCGCCGTACATTCCAAAGCCCTTCTCAGTGGAAGAAGCTGCACAGAGGGTCTTGCCGCTTACGTCGTCAATAATCTGAGCGTAGATGTGCATAGAAGAACGGAAAACATTGAGTCTGGGGCACTGTGCTGTGCCAGAGACCTTACCGCGAACTCTCTTATGGCGGCGAAGTCTGCTCTTATTCTTATCAATAATTTTAACCATAACGTTTCAATCCTTTCCCTCTTACTTCTTGCCCTTAGCGGCTTTACCTTCCTTGCGGCGGATAACCTCGTTGCTGTACTTGATACCCTTGCCCTTGTAAGGTTCAGGAGGACGCTTGCTTCTGATTTCGGAAGCCATCTGTCCAACCTTCTGCTTGTCAATTCCGGTAACAATGATTTTGTTGGGAGCGGGAACTTCGAGCTTAACATCGTCAGTGTCAGCAACCTCAACCTTGTGGGAGAAGCCAAGGCTCATAATTACTACGTTGCCCTTCTTCTCTACTCTGAAGCCGACGCCGTTTACTTCAAGCTCCTTGGAGTAACCCTGTGTAACACCTACAACCATATTGTTGATAAGTGTTCTTGTAAGACCGTGCAGGCTTCTGCACTCAGCCTCGTCATTAGGACGCTCAACGATAACTGCTGCGCCATCGTTGGTAATCTTCATCAGTGAGCTGAACTCCTGAGTAAGTGTGCCCTTAGGGCCTTTAACTGTTACAACCGAACCGTCAACCTTAACGTCAACGCCAGCGGGAATAGTAACAGGCATTCTTCCTATTCTTGACATATTACCATTCCTCCTATTACCATACGAAAGCGAGCACTTCGCCGCCAACGTTCATTTCACGAGCCTTCTTGTCGGTCATAATGCCCTTGGAAGTGGAAACAATTGCAATTCCGAGGCCCTTCATAACCTTAGGCATATCCTTGCAGTTTGAGTAGATTCTCAAACCGGGCTTGGATACACGGCGCAGACCGGTAATAACCTGTGCTCTGCTGTCGGTGTACTTAAGCTGAATTTTGATAACGCCCTGCTTGCCATCTTCAACAACCTTGTAGTTCTTGATGTAGCCCTCTTCAAGAAGAATCTGAGCGATCTGCTTCTTGAGGTTGGAAGCGGGAACGTCAACACTTGCGTGTTTTGCAGAGTTAGCGTTACGGATTCTTGTAAGCATATCTGCGATAGTATCTGTAATCTGCATTCTTATACCTCCTGAAAGATTAGCCGTTACGGAGTCTATGTGTCCGTCGTACTAGCTTTGTTTGTTCCTACCGGGTTTGTGGTTTTGTCCCGGCGAGGATACTGCAGTTCTTTATTATCACCGCTTATGCGGTAATATTCTTACCAGCTTGCCTTCTTAACGCCAGGGATCTGACCCTTGTAAGCAAGCTCTCTGAAGCAAATTCTGCAAATGCCGAACTTGCGGAGATATGCGTGCGGTCTGCCGCAAATCTTGCATCTGTTGTAAGCACGTGTGGAGAACTTCGCAGGTCTCTGCTGCTTAACCTTTAATGACGTTTTTGCCATATTATCCTCCGTTCATCAATTACTGCTTTTCAAAGGGAGCGCCCATAAGTGTGAGCAGCTCTCTTGCTTCCTCATCGGTCTTAGCAGTTGTGATAAAGTTGATATCCATACCACGTACAGCGTCAATCTTATCGTACTCGATTTCGGGGAAGATAAGCTGTTCCTTCAGACCGAAGGAGTAGTTGCCTCTGCCGTCGAAAGAGTTAGGGTTGATACCTCTGAAGTCTCTTACACGGGGAAGTGCCACGTTGAAGAGTCTGTCGAGGAACTCGTACATAACCTCGCCACGGAGTGTTACCTTAACGCCGATTGCCTGACCTTCTCTGAGCTTGAAGTTCGCAACGGACTTTCTCGCCTTACAAGCGATGGGCTTCTGACCAGTGATGGTGCCGAGCTCCGCCATTACGTTCTCAATAATCTTTGCGTTTTCCTTAGCCTCGCCGCAGCCTACGTTTACAACGATTTTATCAAGCTTCGGAGTCTGCATTACAGACTTATAACCGAACTTCTTGAAGAGTGCGGGAGCTACGGTTTCCTTGTAGTATTCCTTCATTCTTGCCATTGTCTTAATCTCCTTATCAGCCGGATTTTAACCGCCTTTGCGATTGCTTATATCCGACCCAACAATCAATACTTAAGCTCTGCGCCGCAGTGCTTGCAAACTCTAACCTTCTTGCCGTCCTCAATCTTGTGGCCGACTCTGGTGGGCTTGTCGCACTTGGGGCAAACGGGCATTACCTTGCAAGCGTAGATGGGGCTTTCAGCCTGAACACGTCCGCCGAGTTCGCCCTGCTGGCGAGGCTTAACGTGCTTAGTAACCATATTGATACCCTCAACGATTACCTTGCCCTCTTTCGGAGAAACGGAGAGAACCTTACCGGTCTTTCTCTTGCCGTTCTTGCCGTTTTCATACTTGTCCTTGCTGTCGCCTGTCATAAGCGCAACGGTGTCGCCAACTTTAACGTGAAGCTTATTCATCGTGCACCTCCATTACAGTGATTCGGGAGCAAGGGAGAGGATCTTAACGAAGTCCTTATCTCTCAGCTCTCTCGCTACTGGGCCAAAAATACGAGTTCCCTTCGGATTTTTGTCCTCCTTGATGATAACCGCTGCGTTTTCGTCGAAGCGGATATATGTGCCGTCATCACGTCTAAGTCCCTTCTTGGAACGAACGACAACAGCCTTTACAACGTCGCCCTTCTTAACAACGCCGCCGGGTGTAGCTTTTTTAACGGAAGCTACGATAACATCACCGATGTTTGCATATCTTCTGCGTGTGCCACCCAGAACTCTGATACACATAAGTTCCTTTGCGCCTGTGTTGTCAGCGACCTTAAGCAATGTCTGCATCTGAATCATTGCACTGATTCTCCCTTCTGCCGCTATCAACCGAGCTTGTCAGTTTTAAGCAGCCAATCTGATTTATAAATTACTTAGCACGCTCGATTACGTTTACAAGACGCCATCTCTTCTCCTTGGAGAGCGGACGGGTTTCCATAATCTCAACTCTGTCGCCCACATTGCAGGTGTTCTGCTCATCATGAGCCTTGAACTTGATGGTGCGCTTTACGATTTTCTTGTAAAGAGGGTGACGAACATTATCCTCGATTGCTACAACGATGGTCTTGTCCATCTTGTTGCTAACAACCTTACCGATTCTGGTTTTTCTCAAAGATCTTTCCATTTTCGTTCAGTCCTCCTTCCCTTAGTTATTCGCAGAAAGCTCACGCTCACGCTGAACGGTCTTGATTCTTGCGATGTCCTTCTTAACTGCCTTGATTCTAGCAGGATTATCCAGCTGATTTACGGCGAGCTGAAAGCGAAGATTGAAAAGTTCAGCCTTCAACTCAGCGAGCTTGGTTTCCAGCTCGTTTTCCGAAAGGTACTTGATTTCCTTAGCCTTCATTACAGCTCACCTCCGTCTTCCTTCTTCACAAACTTGCACTTGATAGGCAGCTTGTGCATAGCCAGACGCATAGCCTCTCTTGCAGTTTCCTCAGGAACGCCTGCAATCTCAAACATAACACGTCCGGGCTTAACAACTGCAACCCAGTACTCGGGTGCACCCTTACCAGAACCCATACGAGTTCCGATAGCCTTACCTGTAACAGGCTTGTCGGGGAAAATCTTAATCCATACCTGACCGCCACGCTTGATGTAACGTGTCATAGCGATACGGGCAGCTTCGATCTGATTGGACTTGATCCAGCAAGCTTCAAGTGCCTGAAGACCATACTGGCCGTTAGTTACTGTGTTACCTCTAGTAGCAACACCCTTGCGGCGTCCTCTCTGAACTCTTCTGTATTTTACTCTCTTAGGAAGCAGCATTAGTCGTTACCTCCTTCTTTTCTTGCTTCTTTGTTTTCGCGGGGTCTGCGGGGACGACGATCGCCGTTGCCGCCTCTGCCCTGTCTGTCGTTGCGCTTCTTGTCGCTTCTGTCGGTTCTTGCTCTCTCGCTTCTGTTAGCGGGGATTTCGCCCTTGAGAACTTCGCCGTTGTAAATCCATACCTTAACGCCGATAACGCCGTATGTGGTATTTGCTCTTGCTACACCGTAGTCGATGTCAGCACGGAGTGTCTGAAGCGGAATTGTACCCTCGTGGTAGCTTTCAGAACGAGCGATTTCTGCACCGCCCAAACGGCCGCTTACCATTGTCTTGATACCCTTAGCGCCGCTCTTCATTGTTCTGCCGATAACCTGCTTCATTGCACGTCTGAAGGAAACACGGCCTTCAAGCTGCATAGCGATGTTGTCAGCAACGAGCTGAGCGTTAGCGTCGGGGTTGGTAATCTCAACGATGTCGAGAGAAACGTTCTTACCGCCTGCAAGCTTTGTGATTTCAGCACGGAGCTTTTCAATCTCAACGCCCTTAGGGCCGATAAGCATACCAGGCTTTGCAGCGTGAATGTAAATCTTCACCTTGTCAGCCTGACGCTCGATCTCAACGTCTGCGATACCGCATGCTCTGGAAAGGAGCTGAGGTGTAGCCTCGCCCTTAACATTTACAAACTTTCTCTTATTCAAGAGATAATCACGGATTTTGTAATCCTCTACAAGAGTGTCGCCGAATGTTGCCTTGTCAGCGAACCAGCGAGAATCCCAATCCTTGATTACTCCCACGCGTATGCCGTGGGGATTAACCTTTTGTCCCATTGTAATTCTCCTCCTTATTCAGCTTCTTTAACAACCAGCGTAATGTTGGAAGTTCTCTTCAAAATTCTGTGTGCTCTGCCGTGATCCTTTGCACGGATACGCTTGAGTGTAACACCAGGGCCTACATAAGCCTGTGCTACATACAGACGAGAGGTGTCCATATTGTGATTGTTCTCTGCGTTTGCGATTGCGCTCTTAAGCAGCTTTTCAAGCGGCTCACACGCAGACTTAGGTGTGTTCTTGAGGATTGCAATGGCAACCTCTACAGGCTTGTTTCTGATAAGGTCGAGCACGATGCCAACCTTTCTCGGAGAAATACGAACCTGTCTGAGTTCAGCTCTAGCTTCCATATTCTCTCCTCCTTACTTCTTACCTGTAGTCTTGCTACCTGCGTGACCCTTGTAGGTTCTTGTAGGAGCAAACTCGCCAAGCTTATGACCAACCATATCCTCTGTTACATATACAGGGACATGCTTCTTGCCGTCGTGAACAGCAAATGTGTGACCTACGAAGTCGGGGAAAATTGTTGAAGAACGGCTCCAAGTCTTGAGAACCTTCTTCTCGCCCTTTTCGTTCATTGCAATAACTCTCTTCATAAGAGCTTCTTGCACGTAAGGTCCCTTCTTAATACTTCTTCCCATTGTGAATATTCCTTTCAAGTTACTGCAAGTTAATGAAGGACGATTCTTACGCCGTCGGCCGCGCCCTTCTTATTAACAGCAGCTCGATAAATTTAGTTTAATTACTTACCGTTTCTTCTCTTAACGATAAACTTGTCAGATGCCTTCTTGCCAGAACGTGTCTTGTAACCAAGAGCAGGCTTGCCCCAAGGTGTAACAGGGCCGGGACGTCCGACAGGGGACTTACCCTCACCACCACCGTGCGGGTGGTCGTTGGGGTTCATTACAGAACCACGAACGGTAGGTCTGATACCGAGGTGACGGGTCTTACCAGCCTTACCACGGTTTACGTTCTCGTGGTCGAGGTTGGAAACAACACCGATAGATGCATAGCATTCAGCAGGAATGTATCTCATCTCACCGCTGGGAAGACGAACAAGCACAAGCTTTTCTTCCTTACCCATAAGCTGAGCCATATTACCAGCGGAACGAACCAGCTGTGCGCCCTTGCCGGGGTAAAGCTCGATGTTGTGGATAATTGTACCATCGGGGATATTCTTGAGCGGCAGTGCGTTACCGGGCTTGATATCAGCGTCAGCGCCTGAGCGAACTGTATCGCCAACCTTGAGTCCGTCTGCTGCAAGGATATATCTCTTTTCGCCGTCCTCGTACTTAACAAGAGCGATGAATGCGGAACGGTTGGGGTCGTACTCGAGAGTCATAACCTCTGCGTTCATACCAATCTTGTTTCTCTTGAAGTCGATAACACGGTACTTTCTTCTGTTTCCGCCGCCGTGATGACGAACGGTAATTCTGCCGTAGCTGTTTCTACCAGCAGTCTTCTTTACAGGCTCCAGAAGTGACTTTTCAGGAGCGACCTTGGACAAGCAGCTGTAATCGGTAACTGTCATGCCACGTCTGCCGTTATTGACAGGCTTATAAGCTTTGATAGCCATCTATATTCACTCCTATCTTAAATCATTCCGTCGAAGAACTCAATTGTCTTAGAGCCTTCTGCGAGAGTTACGATTGCCTTCTTCCAATCGGAAGTGTAGCCTTCGCTTCTACCCATTCTCTTCTTCTTGCCGCGAACACTTACTGTGTTTACCTTAGCAACCTTAACACCCTTGAAGAGTGTTTCAACAGCCTTTGCGATTTCTACCTTAGTAGCCTTCTTCGCAACCTTGAAAGTGTACTTGCCCTGCTGAAGGCAGTCCATGCTGTGCTCGGTAATAACGGGCTTGATGATAATGTCCTGAGCTACCTTTGTCATTATGCGTACACCTCCTCAAGCTTTTCAACAGCACCCTTTACGATAACAAACTTGTTGCAGTTGAGAATATCGTAAACATTGAGTGTTGTAACCTGTGTGGTCTTTACATCTGCGATGTTGTTTGCAGACTTGATAACCTTTGCGTCAACGCTGTCGAGTACGATGAGGGTCTTGTCCTCTGCGCCGATAGCCTTGAGCATATTAACCATATTCTTTGTCTTGAACTCGTCAGAAGTGATGCTGTCTACAACGATCATTTCACTTGCACTAACTTTGCTGGAAAGAGCGGAAAGCATTGCAAGTCTTCTGAGCTTCTTGTTCATAGCGATTCTGTAGGAACGGGGCTTCGGGCCGAGAGCAACACCGCCGTGTCTCCACTGAGGTGCTCTTGTGGAACCCTGTCTAGCGTGACCTGTTCCCTTCTGACGCCAGGGCTTTCTTCCGCCGCCGCTTACCTCTGTTCTGGTAAGTGTGGACTGTGTACCCTGACGCTGATTTGCGAGGTAGTTAACTACTGCAGTGTGCATTGCAGTCTTGTTCGGCTCAATGCCGAAAACTGCGTCATTCAGCTCAAGCTCGGAAACTACTTTACCCGCCATATCAACTACATTTATCTTTGACATAGTATCGTATCCTCCTTTTCTTAAGCCTTAACTGCGTCGCAAATTGTAACAACGCCGCCCTTAGGACCAGGAATAGCGCCCTTGATAGCGATAAGGTTGTTTTCAACATCAACCTTAACAACTGTCAGGTTCTGAACAGTTACGTTCTCTGCGCCCATGTGACCTGCCATACCCTTGCCCTTGAAGATTCTCGAAGGAGAAGAGCATGCGCCCATAGAACCTGCCTGTCTTACAACAGGACCGGAACCGTGGGTTTCGTCCAGACGGTGCTGGTTGTGACGCTTGATTGCGCCTGTGAAGCCCTTACCCTTGCTTACGCCTGCAACGTCGATAACGTCGCCTGCTGCAAATACGTCAGCCTTGATGATGTCGCCTGTGTTAAGAGCGGCACAATCCTCAAGACGGAACTCCTTAAGAGTCTTCTTGAACGCTACGTCGTTCTTCTTAAAGTGACCCTGCTCAGGCTTGTTAACGTGCTTTGCGCTAACATCGCCGAAGCCGAGCTGTACAGCCTCATAGCCGTCGTTTTCGGTTGTCTTCTTCTGTACTACTACGCACGGACCTGCCTCGATAACGGTTACAGGAACAACCTTGCCTTGTTCGTCGAAAATCTGCGTCATGCCGATTTTCTTTCCGATGATTGCCTTTTTCATCGTTTTCCTCCTTATTGGTTATTGGTTATCCGACCTTACATCGGACAACATGACCTCACGCTGCAAACAGCGCTTGGTTAGTGGTTGACATCGTTCTTACACGGAGAACCTGCCAACATAACTCCAAAGACGTATCCTTTCGGATTAAACGTCCATTGAAATCTCTACGCCTGCGGGGAGCTCCAGCGACTGGAGAGCCTCAACAGTTTTCTGAGTGGGGTTGATTACATCGATAAGACGCTTGTGAGTACGCATTTCAAACTGCTCACGGGAATCCTTATACTTGTGAACCGCTCTCAGAATTGTTACGATCTGCTTGTCTGTAGGAAGCGGAATAGGACCTGCTACTCTCGCACCGCCGCGCTTAGCAGCGTCTACAATCTTTGCAGCAGCAGCGTCTACTACGCTGTGCTCGTAACCCTTAACCTTGATTCTTACCTTTTCCTTTGCCATGATTTTTCAACCTTTCTTCTTGTTTGTGATTTTCCTGTCTACCCCAGTTTGAAAAATCCACTGAGCCGTGTGTTCCGTATGCAAGGACTTACGAAAAAGCGTTTTCTTCAAACGCCCTAAGGTTAGTTTTCTGAGAACCTCAGACACTTTAACAAAAAGCCCGCTACGTTTAGTCTTTCGTGCTGTAATGCCGCCCTGACCGCCATTCTGCCGATACCGTCGCACCGACCTGACCGCCGCCCGACATCCGCACTTCTCTGTTCCGATACGCCTACAATGCGTACCAACACACGTTCTGTAACTTTTCGCCCGAGTTCAACCCGAACATAGCTCCATCGAAATTACCCGCACCCCTCGGAAAACCGATTTGTACGGCAACCTCCGACTTCTCAGCCATCGTGAACTTGCGTTTAATCGCAATCACAAGAGATATTTTACCACAAATCACGCTGAATTTCAAGCATTCCTTCAATATTTTTCGAAAATCTGAGAGAGAAATTTCAATATATTTTGCCTTTGTTTTTATGCACCTTGCACAAAAGCGATGATTTTGCTGGTTTTTCGTTCCGATAGAGTAAAGAAAAACCGCATAACAATGCGGATTTCCAAAAAATTCAGTTGTGCGGTCAGGGCAGAGCGACATCAATAAGCAGACGGAAGCAATCTGAAAATTTCCGCTCTGTTTTCTGCCGCCGAAACCTCCCGAGGAGAAATGCTTATATATTATAATAGGTATAGTCCCTTATCCGACAATGCTGTCCAGTGCACCGCCGATAACCTCCGCCCATATCTTCACAAGCACGTCAGCGTCGGCTCGGCTTATGTGATAGCCTGTGTCGGCACTGTTTTTCGTCACAGACGACAGCACCGTCACCAGCGGCACGCCCACGGCAACTATCGGCACTCCAAGAGTTTCAGCGGTAAGCGGCATTTTGCCGCTACCGTTATGAGATATGCCGCTTGCGGGGATTATCCCGGCGTCAGATAGCTGAACTGTCCTCCCCAGACCGCCCGGCTGAACGCACGAGAGCGAGTCGAACGCTATAACGCAATCCGCCTTTGCCTCACGTGCCGCCGCTCTCACAAGCCTTGCGGAGTCTATTCCTGTGCGTGCGGCTACGTCTGCCTCAATCGCACACAGCGAATAACGTCTGCCCGTTCTCGCCGCCACAGAGCGGATAACCGCCGCACCAAGCCTGTCGTAGGTTATATCGGGATTGCCAAGCCCTACGGCGAACAGTCTGCCTTTATCGGGGATAAGCTGAAGCAGTGCACGTCGGAACAGGTAGGTCATCTCAGGTGCGTGCGGCTCGCCCGAAAGCGTTATATACCGCCCCTTTTCAAAGCCGTTCTGCGGCCTTGTAATGCGGACGTCCGTAATCTCCACACCGCCTATCGTGCGTGACATCAGCTTACAGCCGCTTTTATCAGTGAATTCAGCAGCCGCCTCGGCGGCTAAACCTCTTTTATCCATTAGAAAATCTCCTTCTGATGTTATATGGTGTAGTATGGTTGATTTTTTTCAACCGTTTTTAAAGCCTGTTGAAAAATATTTTAAAAAATCTCGAAAAAATAGCCAAAACCCCTTGAAATTTCTTTTCAGATGTGTTATAATAACTTGTATTATGACAATTCACGTTATCTAGCGTGTTGAACTGAAAGGAAAAATCTATAGATATTGTTTTCAGTTTCAGCCGCAAAATACGATTGTTTTACTGATTATCAAATAACGGAGGTGAAAAAAATGCCGAATATCAAGTCCGCTAAGAAGAGAGCAATTACCACAAAGGCTAAGTACGAGCAGAACAAGAGCGCAAGAGCAGCACTCAGAACTTCTATCAAGAAGGCAAGAGCAGAGGGCG
>JAZQBH010000197.1:0-13822 GCA_045545655.1 Oscillospiraceae bacterium | reverse complement strand
ACTTCGACGACGCACAGAACGGCGTTAAGGCAATCTTTACAGACAATTCTATGGCTGACAAGCTTGCAGAGAAGAATATTCTGCTTTCAAGCGCTAACTCCATTAACTGGGGCAGACTTGCACCGCAGATTATCTACTACATCTCCGCTTATGTTCAGCTGGTTAAGGACGGCGAAATCAAGTACGGCGACAAGGTGAACGTTGTTGTTCCCACAGGAAACTTCGGTAACATCCTTGCTGCTTACTATGCAAAGCTTATGGGCATTCCGTTCAACAAGCTGATTTGCGCTTCCAACAGCAACAATGTTCTTACTGACTTCATCAATACAGGTGTTTATGACAGAAACAGAAAGTTCTTTACAACTGTTTCTCCGTCAATGGATATCCTGATTTCTTCTAACCTTGAAAGACTTCTGTATCACCTTACCGACAGAAACGACAAGCTTATTTCCGAGTGGTTCGGCAAGCTTAAGACTGACGGCAAGTATGAAGTAAACGAGGCTGTTAAGGCTCAGCTTGGCGAGCAGTTCTTTGCAGGCTGCTGCTCTGATGAGGAAACCAAGGCTCAGATAAGCAAGACATTCAATGACGAGCATTATCTGCTTGATACTCACAGTGCTGTTGCCGTAAAGGTCTACGAGGATTACAGAGCAAAGACAGGCGATACAACCAAAACAATTATTGCGTCTACTGCTAATCCTTACAAGTTCGGCAGAGCGGTATTTGAGGCTGTCGGCGGCGACGGCTCTATCAGTGATGAATTTGAGCTTATCGAACAGCTTGAAGCAAAGACTGATACAAAGATGCCTTCTCCTCTTGCTGCAACAAAGGATAAGGAAGTACGCTTTACAGGAACTGTTGAAAAGCAGGAAATGAGCCAGGTAGTTCTCGATTTCCTCAACGCATAAGGGGGAACAATGCTTTACACTATTGGCGATTTGCATTTGTCTCTTGGAACTGATAAGCCGATGGATATTTTCCCAGGCTGGACAAATTATCTTGAAAGACTTACAGAAAACTGGAACAGCAAAATCACTGAACACGACACGGTTGTCCTTATCGGCGATCATTCGTGGGCGTTAAAGCTAGAGGACAGCATACACGACCTTGATTATATCGACAAAAAGCTTAACGGAAAAAAGATACTGATAAAAGGAAATCACGATTTATGGTGGGCAACTACCAATAAACTGAATAATTTTATCGAAAGCAATGGTCTTAGTACGATAAGTTTTATTTTCAATAACGCTTTTCTGGTTGAGGGTGTTTCAGTTTGTGGCACTCGCGGTTGGATTAGCGAGAATGGTGAGCCTGCTGACCAGAAGGTGCTTAACCGTGAAGCAGGTCGTCTTGAAGCGTCGCTTAAAGAAGGGGTAAAGCTGGGCGGTGAGCTTGTGGCGTTTATTCACTATCCGCCTGTATTCTGTACAGACGAAAATCTGCCTATTACTGAGCTTCTTCACAAATACGGCGTTAAGAGATGCTATTATGGACATCTCCATGGAAACAGCACAAAGAAAGCGCTTAACGGTGAATACCAGGGCGTTGAATACAAGCTGGTTTCCGCAGATGGTATCGGGTTTGACCCGATTGCAATTGATTAAAGCAGACTGTTCCGAAAGCTCCTTCAACGGGGTTGCAGGGACGTCTGAACATTGATAAACAGGAAGGAATTTTTAAAAATGGAAATTATTTCACAGAACAACAAAGCAGTAAATACTTATGCCATTGAGGTTAAGTTCGGCGCAGAAGAATTTGAGACCGCTGTAAACAAGGTTTACAACCGTCAGAAGTCCAAGATTGCTATCCCCGGTTTCCGTAAGGGCAAGGCTCCCAGAAAGGTTATCGAGGCTAACTACGGCGAGGGCGTATTCTTTGAAGAGGCAGTAAACGTTCTTTACAGCGCTAATATCGAAGAGATTATCGAAAAGTCCGGTCTTGAGGTTGTGGACGTTGAGAACACCGAGGTTACAGAAGTAAGCAAGGAAAACGGCGTAACAATCAAGGCTGATCTTATCGTAAAGCCCGAAGTAGAAATTTCAAACTACAAGGGAATAGAGGTTACAAAAACTGTCAAGACTGTAACTGACGATGTTATCAATGCTGAAATTGACAAGAAGCGCAACAGTGTTGCACGTATTGTAACAGTTGAGGGCAGAGCAGTTCAGGAAGGTGATACTGCTGTTATCGATTTCGAGGGCTTTGTTGATGATGTAGCTTTCGAGGGCGGCAAGGGCGAAAACTTCCCGCTTGAAATCGGTTCTCACACATTCATTCCTGGATTTGAAGAGCAGATTATCGGCAAGAATGTTAACGACGAGTTCGATGTAAACGTAACATTCCCCGAGGATTATCAGGCAGAGAACCTTAAGGGCAAGCCTGCTGTGTTCAAGTGCAAGCTGCACGAAATCAAAGCTAAGGAGCTTCCTGAGCTTGATGACGAGTTTGTAAAGGACATTTCTGATAAGGATACTGTTGACGAGCTTAAGGCTGAAATCCGTGAGACTCTTGAAAAGCAGTTCGCTGAGGAAGCTAATGACAAGGCTGACTCCGACCTTATGGATAAGATGCTCGAGGGTATGAAGGCTGAAGTTCCTCAGGCTATGTACGAGCAGCGTGTTGATGACATCGCTCGTGACTGGTCTGCAAGAACACGCATCAACATCAACGATTACCTCAAGTATACAGGTATGACAGCTGCACAGTTCCGTGCAAACTTTATGGACGGTGCAAAGCGTCAGGTTCAGCTTCGTCTTGCTCTTGAGAAGATTGCAGAGCTTGAGAACATCGAGATTTCTGCTGATGATATCGCTAAGGAATACGATGAGCTTGCTAAGGAGTACAATATCAGTGTTGACGATGTTAAGGCTGCTATCTCCGAAAAGACAATCCTTGTAGACCTTAAGATTGAAAAGGCACTTGATTTGGTTAAGAACAGCGCAAAGATTACCGAAGTAAACGAATAATTTTTGAACTGTCGCAGAAAGGAGCATTCAATGGCTTATATTCCTTATGTTGTAGAACAGAGCAGTCACGGCGAGCGTTCGTATGATATTTTTTCACGCTTGCTCAATGACAGAATTATTCTTCTGCACGATGAGGTAAACTCCGCTACTGCAAGCGTAGTTGTTGCACAGCTTCTGTATCTTGAAGGTCAGGACCCTGATAAGGATATCTACCTTTACATCAATAGCCCTGGCGGTTCGGTTACAGATGGTAAGGCAATCTACGATACAATGCAGTATATAAAGTGTGATGTTTCTACTATCTGTATGGGTATGGCTGCTTCTATGGGTGCTTTTCTGCTTTCGTCAGGTACAAAGGGAAAGAGAATTGCACTCCCAAATAGTGAAATTATGATTCATCAGCCGTTGATTTCAGGCGGTGGAATTTCTGGTCAGGTAACTGATATTCAGATTCGTTCCAAGTATCTCCAGCGTACAAAGGATCAGCTCAATCACATTCTTGCTGAAAATACAGGCAAGGATTATGAAACAATCTGTCGTGATACAGAGCGTGACAACTTTATGACCGCTGAAGAAGCGCTTGAATATGGTCTGATTGACAAGGTATTGAAGAGCCGTTCGGATAATGCCTGATTTATTACAGGATAAGGGGGATTGTTAGTATGATGGTTTGTTCGTTTTGCGGAAAGAACGAAAGCCAGGTAGGACGTATTCTCTATGGAATGGGTGAGAATGCCGTTATATGCAGCGACTGTATTGTAACTTCGTATGGAATGCTTGTAGAAAGCGGCGACATCAAGCCTGCACGTCAGACAAAGCGTACCCCGAAGAATGAAAGCAAGAGAGAGTCTGATTTCCTTAAGGACGCAGAAGATCTTATGACTCCTGAGGAAATCAAGGCTTACCTTGATGAATACGTGGTTGGACAGGAAGAGGCTAAGAAGGTACTTTCCATTTCTGTTTACAACCATTATAAGCGTGTTTTCCTTAACAGTGCTGAACAGGACGAGGTTGAACTGCAGAAATCAAATGTTCTGCTACTCGGACCTACAGGCGTTGGTAAAACTATGCTTGCGCAGTCGCTTGCAAAGATGCTGAATGTGCCGTTTGCAATTGCGGATGCTACTACACTCACTCAGGCTGGATATGTCGGCGAAGACGTTGAAAACGTTCTCTTAAGACTTGTTCAGGCTGCTGATTACGATATTGAGGCAGCAGAGCACGGTATTATTTACATCGACGAGATTGATAAGATTTCACGTAAGAGTGAAAACACATCAATCACACGTGACGTAAGCGGTGAGGGCGTTCAGCAGTCGCTGCTGAAGATTGTCGAGGGAACTGTATCCAATGTTCCTCCTCAGGGCGGAAGAAAGCACCCTCATCAGGATTTTCTGCAGATTGACACAAAGAATATCCTGTTTATCTGCGGCGGTGCTTTTGAAGGCATTGAAAAGCTTATAGCACAGCGTGTTACAACATCTGTAATGGGCTTCGGTGCTGAGGTTAGGTCCTCAAAAGACAAAGAAAGCGCAGATATGCTCAAGCATATTACTTCACAGGATCTGGTTAAGTTCGGTCTTATTCCTGAACTTATCGGACGTCTGCCGATTGTAACCGCACTTGACGCTCTTGATGAGGATTCGCTTGTTCGTATCCTTACTGAGCCGAAGAATGCGCTTATAAAGCAGTATAAGTGCCTGTTTGACGCTGACGGCATTGAACTTGACTTTGAGCCTGACGCACTCCGTGCAATTGCAAAGAAGGCAATTGAAAACAAGACAGGTGCGAGAGGTCTGCGTTCTATTGTTGAAAGCACACTCAGAGATATTATGTTCACTTCTCCCAGTGACCCTAGTATTTCCAAGATTACAATTACAGAGAAGTGTGTTCTTGGCGAGGGCGAACCGACAGTCCTTCGTGACGGCAAAGTCAGCGAAAAGGCTATGAAAGCGTCTAAAAAGGCAACCAAGAAGATTGGCTGATATTATTTATAAGATTTGATTTGCTTAACCCTCATCATTATGGTGAGGGTTTTTTATCGATTATTTTTTTAGCTATATACTAAATTAAATTCAAAAAACTATTGATTTTTTTGTATAAATATGAGATAATTAAAAGGAATATAATATTAAATCACAGAAAGAAGATTTATATGGCTTACTTTTTCGATTTTAAACAGGATTATTTTGGTCTTACTGAAGAAGAGTTCAGGGACAAGCTTTCTATGTATGGCCAGAATACCTACTTCAAAGAAGATAGATTAAGGAAAAATTTCTCAGTGTGGGAGATTTTCTTGTCGCCTGCTGTGATACTCACGTTCATTGCGGGTGTTCTGTGCTTTTTCAGCTTTGGAATTGGTGCGGGAATTATTACATTACTTGCAGACGCTGCTTATGTCACAGCAGAACTGTATGCAAGAAAAACAGCAGATAAACATCTCGCTGAAATACAGGAAAGCACTATTGTAAAATTCCGTGTAATACGCAGTGGAAGACTTGAACTTGTCTGTAAGGAAGACATAGTTCCTGAGGATATTATTGTAATCCAGACAGGCGAACGTGTTCCCGTTGACGCTGTTATACTTGAATCCGACGGTCTTTGTGTTGATGAAAGCATTTTTACTAAATCAGCTCAGCCTGTGTTCAAGCACGAAAACGGCGACAGTGACACCGACTTCAAGCAGAATATGCTTTACAGCGGCTCTGTTGTAACAGCCGGAACAGCCGTCTGCAAGGTTACCGCAACAGGCGTTGACACAAGATTGTATCAGTATATCGGCGATGAGCCTGTTATTCACACTTATTATACTTCCATTGAGCGTGTTGTGCGCACTATAATCCCTGTAGCTGGCTGTATTGCGGTTGCTCTTACTTTTGTTGCTATGATTATCAGGTTATCAGGCGACAGCGGAGTTATTCCAGCGGCGTTCGGCGGTATTACAATGGGTCTTTGCTTTGTTCCCGTCGGTCTTGGTTCGATAATCCGTCTGAACTATACCAAGGGCGCAATGGATATGATTAAAAATGGCACTGCGGCAAAGTCGTTTTCTGATATTGAAAGACTTAACTCTCTTTCAGTGCTCTGTGTTGAAAAAGAGGGAGCAATCTCCAAGAATCATCTTGAAGTCCGTGGAATTTACGCACGAAGCGAAGAACTTCTTTACAGAGTTGCTGCTCTTGCTGGTGAACCTGAATCAAACGACCCTGAAATTTCCGCTCTGATGGTTAAGGCGGCATTCTTCAATGATAAGATAAAGAACGTTTACGAGGAAAATACTTTTATCAGCCTTATTGGCGACGGAAACGATTCTCTCAGCGGTGCTATCTGGGAAGTGGGCGGAGATAAACTCTGCTGTATACGAGGTACTCCAGAACGTATACTGCCTATGTGTAAGCTCAGCGGCGACGCTATGCTTCAGGCGAGAAAACGCTGTGAGGACTACTATGAAAAGGGCTGCAGTGTTCTTGCGGTAGCGTGTATTGACGCTAATGATTCAGATGTTGATATAACTGTCGGCTTCTCCTATATGTTTATAGGTTTTGCGGCATTTTCCGCACCGTTAAGAGATTCTGTGTCCGCTGCGGTTAAAACCTGTCATCGTGCGGGTGTGCGTGTTGTTATGTTCACAGAGGAAAACCCAAGTGTAGCTGAGTTTACTGCAAGACTTGTTGGTATTCCAAATCAGAAAGTCGTTACAGGTTCTGAGATTGAGATTTCACGTAATAACAAAACTGAAATCGACCTTAACGCTGATATTTTTGCACATATTGATGGAGAACAGAAAAAATATATTATCCAACAGTTAAAAGCTGATGGTGAACTTGTCGCAATGGCTGGAATACGGACAGAGGACGCCGCTGTTCTTGATACTGCCGATGTCGGCATTACAATTTCACAGGTTGCGGCAAGCTGTACAACTGAATCTGCCGATATTATTATGAACAATGATAATATCTCATCTATTGCTGAAATGATTTCACACGCAAGACAGATTCACAGAAATATCAAATCGGGTGTTTCGGTAATTATGTCTGGGCTAATAAGTCTTGTTGTATTGCTGATTATCAACTATTTCAGCGGTGTTGAACAGATGGTGACACCTCCCATAATTGCTGTTTACAGTATGCTGTTTATGCCGTTCTGTGCTTTTTCCTTCGTAGGAAAGCCGTCATCGAATAAGGCGTCTATGCCTCCCTCGGGATATGTAGCCAGAAGAAAACTCAACTACAGATTTATCGGACAAGCTGCATTGTCTGGACTGCTTACTGGTGTTGCGGCAGCATTTACCTATCTATTTATGCACAACGGAACCAACAGCGACTTTGCAAGAAGCTGTGCTCTTGTTTCTCTTTGTTCAGCGGCGGCAGCATTTGTATTCCTGCGCCAGCTTGGAACAGACCCGATAAAGAGCTATGTTTATTCAAGTACTTTTGAAAAAGCGTCAGTGCTTGTTCTGCTTCTTGCGCCAGTTCTGCTTATATATATTCCGTTTGTTAATTCTTCGTTTGGTTGCTGTGCAATTGATTTTCTTGCACTTATAATCAGCCTTGTATCAGGAATATTTCCAGCTTTAGTATGTTTTCTTTCTAAAATTTTTCTATCATTTAAGGAGCGTTTATGAAGAAGTTTATTGAATATTTCAAATATTTCCTCAGTGGAATTGTGTTTGGCACTGCGAACGTTATCCCAGGCGTAAGCGGCGGAACAATGTTGGTTGTATTCGGAATTTTTGACAGACTGACAGAATCTATTTCGGGAATAAAAAAGATTTTCCAGAATATAGGCTTTCTGCTGACTTTCGGCTTAGGCGCAGGTGCGGGAATTATTTTCTCGGCTAAAGTAATTGGAAAACTGTTCGAGAACTTCCCCACACAGACCAATATGTTCTTTATTGGACTTATCCTCGGCGGAGTTCCGTTGATTTACAAATTCGGCACATCTGAGAAGAAGATTAAGCCGCTGTGTATCGTTGCGTTAATTCTGGCATTTGCTGTGGTAATCGGATTTACAGTGCTTGATAATCTTAATATAATAAATCTGAGTATGACTGCTCCCGAAGGCTTTGATTTACTGTTCTCTGTGAAGATTATGCTGTGTGCAATGCTTGCCGCAGTTACAATGATAATTCCTGGAATATCGGGTTCGTTTGTGATGATGCTGCTGGGCGTATACGAAACAATAATCGGGGCGATTGACACCTTTAATTTCTATGTTCTTGTGCCCTTTGCAATCGGTGCAGTAATAGGAATTATTTTCGGAGCAAAGCTGATTTCTTTCCTGATAAAGAAAAACAGACTTATGGTTTATTCGGCCCTGATGGGACTTGTTATCGGTTCTGTTTATGCAATTCTGCCATCAGGCTTCGGCTTTAATCTCACTACAGGTTATGGCTTTGTATTCCTGTTCCTTGGAGTATTGTTTGCAACACTTTCAGGTAAACTTGGTGAAAAATCTGAAAATTAAGATGACACAACCAGATATGAATATCATTCAGCCGATACAGGAATAATCCTGTGTCGGCTTTTCATGTTCCTAAACGTTTTAAAAATTGACGGTTATATTCCTTTTTTAAAGATGATTTTTATGTGTTTTAATGATAAATTGTGATTTCGGAAGATTTTTAAAAAAAGGAGTTGAAAAAGAAAATCAATTGTGATATAATTAAAATGTAGTTTTATGTCGGAACAAAGTTAAAAATTCTTATTTGTTTCCGAAAGGGAAGGAGTACTTTATGTATAACGATTTGGTAGATACTATCGGATTTTTGGGCGGCTTCGATAAGGAAGTTGCAGACGCAATGGGTATGGAGCTTGCTCGTCAGAAGCGTAACCTTGAGCTTATTGCCAGCGAGAACATCGTTTCTCCTGCAGTAATGGCAGCTATGGGTAGCGTTCTCACAAACAAGTACGCTGAGGGTTATCCTGGAAAGAGATACTACGGCGGCTGCGAGGACGTTGACATTGTAGAGAACATCGCTATCGAGCGTGCAAAGGAGCTGTTCGGTGCAAAGTTCGCTAACGTTCAGGCACACTCCGGTGCACAGGCTAACACAGCTGTTTATGTTGCTCTGCTTCAGCCCGGTGACACTGTTATGGGTATGAGCCTTGCACACGGCGGACACCTTACACACGGTTCACCTGTAAACATTTCCGGTAAAATCTACAACTTTGTTCCCTACGGCACAAATGATGATGGATTTATAGATTACGAGGAGCTTTACAAGCAGGCTAACAAGTGCAAGCCTAAGCTGATTGTTGCCGGCGCTTCCGCTTACCCCAGAGCAATTGACTTCAAGAAGCTTTCTTCTATCGCAAGAGCAGTAGGCGCATATCTTATGGTTGATATGGCACACATTGCTGGTCTTGTTGCTTCTGGTCAGCACGAAAGCCCCGTTCCTTACGCTGATATCGTTACTACCACAACACACAAGACTCTCCGTGGTCCTCGTGGCGGCCTTATTCTTACAAACAACGAGTACCTTGCTAAGAAGATTAACTCTGCTATTTTCCCTGGCACACAGGGCGGTCCTCTTATGCACGTTATTGCTGCAAAGGCTGTTTGCTTCGGCGAGGCGCTCAAGCCTGAGTTCAAGGCTTATGGCGAGCAGATTGTAAAGAACGCAAAGGTTCTTGCTGATACTCTCCTTGAAAAAGGCTTCAACCTCGTATCAGGCGGTACTGATAACCACCTTATGCTTGTTGACCTGCGTCCGTTCGATATCACTGGTAAGGAGCTTGAGGGCAAGCTTGACGAGGTTTATATCACCGTAAACAAGAATGCTATTCCTAACGACCCGCAGAAGCCTGCTTACACAAGCGGCGTTCGTATCGGTACACCTGCTGTTACTACTCGTGGACTTAAAGAAGATGATATGAAGGTTATCGGTGAGTGCATTTACCTCACAGCCAAGGACTTTGACGCTAACGCTACCAAGGTTCGTGAGATGGTAGTTGAGCTTACCAAGAAGTACCCTCTTTACGAGTAATATAAAACAGACGTTCAAAAGGAAGGTTTTACGATGACAACAATTAAGAACACTGAAGTGTTGTATAAGGAATATAACGAAGTTGCTCCTATCGGCATTATTGCTATGAAGGGAACTGAGGAGCTTGCTTCCAGAATTAACGATTACCTTACAAGATGGGCTGACAGAAACGGCAGACCCCAGCACGAATATATGATTGAGGCTGAGTGCCCCAGATTCCAGTCTGGCGACGCAAAGGGACTTATCAAGAACACTGTTCGTGGTAAGGATTTGTTTATCCTCGTTGACGTTGGAAACTACAACTGTAAGTACAAGCTGTTTGACAAGGAAAACTATATGTCGCCTGACGACCACTACGCAGACCTCAAGCGTATCATTCAGGCAGCAAGCGGCAAGCCTTACAGAATTAACGTAATTATGCCTCAGCTTTACGGCGGCCGTCAGCACCGTAGATCCTACCGTGAAAGCCTTGACTGTGCTTTTATGCTTCAGGAACTGCACTCTATGGGCGTTGAGAACCTCATTACTGTTGACGCTCACGATCCCAGAGTATGCAATGCTATTCCGCTTATGGGCTTTGACAATGTTATTCCGTCATACCAGGTTCTTAAGGCTATGTTCAAGGCTTTCCCTGAGCTTGTAATTGACAAGAATAACTTTATGGTAATCAGCCCTGATGAGGGTGCGCTGAACAGAAATATGTTCTATGCCTCTGTACTTGAGGTAGAGATGGGTATGTTCTACAAGCGCCGTGACTATTCCACAATCGTAAACGGAAGAAACCCCATTGTTGCTCACGAGTACCTTGGTACTGATGTTGCAGGCAAGACTGTGTTTGTTGCTGATGATATCATTTCCAGCGGCGACAGTATGCTGGATATCGCAATTGAGCTTAAGAAGCGTAATGCAAAGCAGTTCTTCGCTTATGCAACCTATGGCTTGTTCACAAATGGTCTTAAGGCATTTGATGAAGCATACGAAAAGGGAATGATTGACGCTGTATTCAGCACCAATCTTACATACCGCATGCCTGAATTGCTTGAACGTCCGTGGTACAAGGAAGTTGATGTTTCTAAGTATCTTGCATACTTCATTGCAAGTATCAACCACAACACTTCTATCAGCACTGTAATTGATCCCCACGAGAAGATCAAGACCCTTCTTCGTGAACATAAAGGACTTTAATAATGCCATTAGCAGATAAAATCCGTCCCGCCACGTTGTCAGACGTGGTGGGACAACCACATTTACTGGGCGAGGATAAACCTCTCCGCCGAATAATTGATTCGGGCAGAATACCTAATATGATATTCTACGGTCCGTCGGGAGTGGGTAAGACCACTGTTGCACGGATTATAGCAGAGTCGGCAAATATGCGCCTTCATAAGCTGAACGGCACTAATGCCAAAACTGACGATATCAAGAACATTGTAGCTGAGCTTGATACTTTTCTTGGCTGTAATGGCATTCTGCTGTATCTTGACGAAATTCAGTATCTCAATAAAAAGCAGCAGCAAAGTCTACTTGAATACATTGAGGATGGAAGTATCACTCTTATTGCCTCAACAACTGAAAATCCGTATTTCTATGTTTATAATGCAATATTATCCAGAAGTACGGTGTTTGAGTTCAAGCCTGTTTCTCCGTCTGATATGGAGAAAGCCGCTCGCCGTGGGTTTGCCGAGATTTCAGCTGAACTGGCAACTGAGCTTGATGTGTCTGATGAGGCAATAAAATATATCTGTCAGGGTGTAGGCGGCGATGTTCGTAAATGCCTTAACACAGTAGAACTCTGCGCACTCTCAGCAAAGCAGGGCAGAGTAGACGCCGCACTTGCACAGGAGCTTACTCAGCGTAGTAATATGCGTTATGACCGTGACGGCGACCAGCATTATGACCTGCTTTCTGCCTTGCAGAAGTCCATTCGTGGCTCTGACGAAAACGCCGCACTTCACTATGCGGCACGCTTGATTGAGGCGGGTGATATCATTTCGCTTTCACGTCGGTTGTTGGTAATTGCCGCTGAAGATATCGGGCTTGCATATCCTATGGCAATACCGATTGTAAAGGCTTGCGTGGACAGCGCTATGCAGCTTGGTCTGCCTGAGGCACGTATTCCGCTCGGTGACGCTGTTGTACTGCTGGCGACCTCTCCGAAATCCAACAGTGGACACATTGCTCTTGATTTGGCTCTTGCAGACGTACAGAACGGGGAAATAGGCGATTTCCCACGTCATCTGCAGAACAAGCACTTCGACGGCGAGGACGCTGAAATCCGTGGACAGCATTATCTGTATCCTCACGATTTCCCCAATCATTATGTAAAACAGCAGTATCTGCCCGATAATCTTAAAGATAAGGTTTATTATCAGTATGGCGATAACAAGCTTGAAAGAGCCGCCAAGGAATATTGGGATAAAATTAAAAACGGTTTATAAATAGCAAGTTGCCCCGAGTTGTAAGTAATACAATTCGGGGCAATCTGTTATGATTATTATACGTCGGAGAATGAAACGTTATATCATTGTATCGCTGAAAACTGTTTCTATTTGTTTTGTAGAGTTTAGCGGGGAGTAGGTCCACTTGTCAATATGACCGTTGTCGATGAAGTAATTAAGCTCAGTGTTATGGTATGTTTTATCTGAAGCATTCACTATAATCAGCTTGATTTTCATTTTCTCAGGGATAATGGCTTTTATGTACACTGATGCGTGCTGATTGAGAATAACATCTTCTCTGGGTTCTGCAAGTCCTGCGAGATTTGGCGCAAGCTCAACGAAAATTCCGTAATTTTCAATAGAGCGGACTATTCCAGTAACTGTTTCTCCCTGGGTAAACATAGAAGCGTTTTCCAGCCACGTCCCCAGTAGCTCTTTATGTGTAAGGCATACCCTGTCGTTTTCAAACCCCTTGACTACTGCACAGATTTGCTGACCTACATAAAATCTGTCAGACGGGTGCGATATCCGTGACACTGATATAAGGTCAATGGGAATAAGCGAGGGTATTCCACAGCCGATATCCACAAAACACCCGAACTGTTCAAGGTGCGTTACCAAAGCAGGGATGATATCTCCTGTCTTCAGTGTGGAGATATATTCCGATTTTGCACGTTCCTGTGCCAGTCTGCGAGAGAGGAAAGCTGTTTTCTTATCCTCGGAAAAGCCTGTTACAACAAAGCACACAGGCTTATTCACACGTGAGATAAGGGCTATGTCCTTGGTTGTACCTTCTGAAATTCCAACTGCACCCTCCTCACGTGGAATAATTCCGTGAATATCGGGATTATCAGGAAATTCAACAATCAGGTTGTGCTTGCTGTCGCAAACGATACACGGCGCCTCAAGAATTTCTTTAGTCTGAATACACTCTGAAAGCGACTGAAAGGATTTAAGCCGGCAGTCGTTATATTCGCTGCCGAACAAGAAGCCTTCTGGCATAAAATCACTCATTTTCTACCTCCATACGGTTTATTCTTCTATTTATGTTTATGAGGTTATAAGGGAATTTATGCTTGCATTACAAGAAATAGGCGAGGAATAAAAAAGCACGGTATAGTGACTATACCGTGCATATTTATACTTTACATCATAGGTGCAAAAAATCTTAAGAATGCCCGAAGTAGTTTTATAAAAGGATTTACTTTCTGGCATTTTTCAAGAGTTATTTCCTCGCATTTATCAAGCGTATTGAGAAAATCCTCTTTAATATCTGAAATACAGTTGGTTTTGTACATCAGCGTTGCACATTCAAAGTGAAGATACAGACTTCTGAAATCTAGATTTATCGTTCCTACAACAGCTGTGTTGTCGTCAGCGACAAAGTTCTTAGCGTGAATAAAACCAGGGGTATACTCATAGATTTTCAC
>JAZQBH010000196.1:0-4168 GCA_045545655.1 Oscillospiraceae bacterium | reverse complement strand
ACACCATTGCCCGGGACCTGCCTCCATAATCCAAAACGCTTGTATAGATAGTATACCATATCTCCGCCGAAAAATCAAGGGGTTTTTCCGCCGCTATGAAATTTTTCTTCGTTAAACGCACAAACGGCGGCAAAACAACTGCCGCCGTTGTAAGTTAAATTGTTCCGAATCCGCTGATTTCAACGCTCAGCCAGAAACGCTTTTTCCTGAACTGCTCAGGCACGTTTTCAAGCGACTGTCCGTCAGACTCTCCGTGAGCTACGAAGGTGATGATATTCGTCACGAACAGCTCTGAAATGCGTTCAGGAAGCTGCTCAACGTACTTTCTTCCGCCGAACTCGCCAAGCAGGTTATCGGAATACGACTTCGACATCTTTCCTATAACCATCTCGTTATGCACGATTTCATACACATCTCCGCACACACGCAGATAAACCTCGTCGCCGCACTTTACATTCTGCGAAATGTATGCCTGCCGCTGTACAGCCGTGCCCATATTGCCCTCAACGAATGAGTAGTAATCTAAATCCTCGCTGTTGCCTGTGCCGAAGCCCACACACTTTGAACGCTCCTTGTAAGCGTCACGGATTGTTCTTATCCAGCGGTTTTTCTCGTTTCGTCTGAATGTCAGCTTTGTCGAGTGCCGCAGTACTTCAAGGTCGCTCTTCGGACGGGTTTCCGCAAGGTAGAACATTCGTTCATCGTCGCCGTTTTCCGAGTTTCCTGATGTTCCAGAAAAATCATATCCCAGCAGATAAACCTTGTCGAACTCTCTGCCCTTTGCACGCTTTACCGTTGAAATCGTCAGCATTTCGTCACGTGCATTCAGCACCACTGCGGGCAGTTCACCGCCAAAGCTGATTTTTTCAGCAAGTGCGGTGCAGTCTATCACATCGTTGCCGCCCTCTGTGCTGTAAGTAAACTTCACAAGCGCTGAGAAGAATTCGTTTGCTTTTTCTTCGTCGTCAGCACAGCGCATCATAAAGCGCTTTACGAAGGTTTCACGGTTAATGCTGTCCTCACGCCAGTCCCAGAGCACATCTGCAAGATATCTGCCGAGGGAGCTTCCCACAACATTATCACGGATAAGCGTATGACGTACTTTATTTTTATTAAGCAGCCAGCTGATATACTCAGCGTCGCCGTTTTTCATACACAGAATAGCCGTTTCGCCCTTAAGCGAGATAACCTCGAAATCGCTGTCAATCAGCGTCTGAGGCAGCTGTGCAAGCTGTTTTCTGCACACATCTGAAATGTTTGCGCCCTTGTCGTTCATCATCTGACTGCGCAGAACCTCTGCCATCTTGTCAAGATTTTCAGACTGACGCTTGTTTCCTAACAGCGTATACTTCCTCAGCTTGTTTGAAAACAGCCCCTGAAGCGAATTATAAAAGTCAGCGGCTTTCTTTATTGCAGTGCTGTCAGCGCCGTAATCAAAAACAGCCTGATATTTATCTTCCAACAGCAGACAGCCGCACTTAACGCAACGCAGTATGTCAAGCACGATTGCCGCACGCTCGTCTGCAACCTCGTGCAGCTCGTCTATAATGCAGTAATCAAACTCAGCGAAATCGTCGGGATTAAGCTTTTTCCTGAACTGCTCTGCTCTCTGCCCGAACGACATACCCTTAAGCTCAGACAAAGAAGTACCCTTGTCTGCAAGGTACTTCGTCACCAGCATATCCAGAGTGCCTACAGCCGACTTAGAAGCGCTGTCAGTCAGCTCGCCGCCGGTTATTTTCTTTTCAATGCGGTTTTTTATCTCGCCTGCTGTATTATCAGTACAGCACAGCATAAGTATCTTCGGGTTTTCCTTGCTCCTGAAAAGCTTTGCAAAACGCTCTACGGCGGTGTAGGTCTTGCCTGAGCCTGCCGCACCGTTAAGGAGAATTACATCAGACACGGGGGCGTCAATCACTCTTGCCGCCGCGTCTTCCGCAGAAATCTCGAAATACTCGCTCTTATCCTTCATAAGCTGAGCGATAGTTTCCATATTCGCTGAATAAGCAGAAATCTGCTCTTCGGTTTCTTCGGGAGTATCTTCACCCTCAGGATTTGCAAATATATTCTTGATATCCATACCAAGCCTTGAAAGCTCAGCGAAGATATCCTCTTCCTCAGAATTTTCGTCTTCGGTTGCAGCAACTCTGCCACACATTTCAGCGTGAGCACAATTCTCCACAGTGCAGCGGCACTCCATCATAAGCTGACCGTTTTTCCGCACAAGACCATGTGTTCTCTCGCCTGTTTCGCAATACTGACACGGTTTCACAACCAACAGATGCCATTGTGCCTCGCTGATGTTCAGGTCAGTGTCATTTTCCTCTGCACGCTCCTGAAGAACACACAATGCTCTTGCGTGCATAACCTGCTGAACAAAATCATCGTCCTTTTCGGGCATATCCTTGCCCTTGGAATAAGTCTTCGGATTGCGTATAAAGATGTTGCTTTTTATGGTTATATTAGACCTGCTCATAATTTAACCCTCAGAACTGTCTGCCAAATCATAATAGAAAGTCAAGCCGTTAATTTTGCAGACTGTGTCCTCTTCGGCGTCTGCAAGACTGCTGTTATGAATGGTGAAAACAGCAACCTGTGTATCGTCAATCTCGGCGGAAATTTCAATACGCTCGGTGAGAAAGCCCTTTGTGGGGACATCCACACGCGTGTAGATTGTTTTTGCGTTTCCGCTTGCGATAAACACTCTCGCCTCTTTGGAGTCCTCCACGAGTGAGAATGCGTAGGCTTCGCTCTTTGAGCCTACTCCGTCTGTATCCTTTTTCAGTATGGGATAAACGGTCTCATTAGACATAAGTATGCCAACATCGTCAGCGAGTTTGAACTTGCCCTCCATAAACAGCGCGTCAGCCGCACCGATTGCAGACACAAACTGCAGTTTTTCAGGAAGAACAATCTTTCCCTCGCCGAACAGGTTCAGCATAGCGTCTGCATAAGGCCGCAGATAGCTTGAACCGCCTGCGATAACAACAGCGTCGATATCGGCGGTGCTTATCTCAGCACGCTCAAGCGCACTGTTGATAGTAGGCAGAACTCTGTTCTTTATAATAGGCTTTACCATTTCGGTAAACATTTCGTTGGTAATGAATACGGTTTTTGTGCCGTAATTTCCGTAATCACGGATAGACAGCGGATATTCCTCGCCGTCCTCAGACAGCTGAATTTTCGCACGCTCAACCGCAGAAAGCATCTTATCACGCTCAACAGGCGGCATTTCCTCGAAATCGCACAGCTTTGACTTATCTTCAACCTTGTTGCCAAGCATTGCGTGAACACGCTTTGCAAGTGCGTAGTCGATGTCGTCGCCGCCGATTTTTTCGCCGTACACAGACGACTCACGCACACGCTTGCCCTCAACCTCGATAATGCTGACGTCAAGCGTTCCGCCGCCCCAGTCAACAACCATCACACGTGCCTTGCCCTTCAGCTTATCACGCACGGCCATATATGTCGCTGTACTTTCCGACACCATACCCTTCACGGTGATTTCGGCTTTCTGTGCCGCCTCAACCAGGTCACGGCGGGCTCTGGGCGAAAAGTCAACAGGAAATGAAAAAGCCGCTTCTGTAATATCAATATTATATTTCTTGTGAATAACACGCTTAAGACAGCGGAGATATTCCGCCGTAAGCTGTACGGGAGTGATGTCCTTGCCGTTTACAGTAATACAATTATCTGTGCCAAGCAGCGACTTGAACGACGCTACCAGCCGACACGACTCCTCAAGCTGGTCACGGCTTTTACGGACTTTGTTTCCGAAAAACAGCTTATTCTCGTTGGAGATTGCCAGCAGAGATGCAAAAGGAAACTCGCCGTCCTCTCCGAGAATGGCAACCTTTTCACCGTGTTCATCACGCATAACACTGACAATAGATGTGTTTGAAGTTCCGAAATCTATACTGATAAGACTGCCTGTTTTCATCGAATTACCACCTTACAAACTTTCATTCAAAAGAAAAACCATACCTTCTGAGTATCTTGAAAATTCTCAGAAGGCTTGCTCTGTTTGCCGCAAAATTATCCTCGTTAAAGGTATGGTCGCAGCGTTTGTATTCGTCATATTCTTCTTTCAATGCCTGAGAAACGCTGTTCTTAAGCGTTTCAAGTGCGGTGCTTTCACGCAGTGCGTCCATCTTGAACGATTGCTCAA
>JAZQBH010000195.1:0-2381 GCA_045545655.1 Oscillospiraceae bacterium | reverse complement strand
ATGATGAACAAGGGACTTGAGTTAATTGAAGCAGTCAGATATTTTGATGTTTCACCTGAACAGGTCGAGATTGTAATCCACAGACAGAGTATAGTTCATTCTGCGGTTGAGTTTGAGGATGGTGCAGTTATTGCTCAGCTTGGCACTGCTGATATGCGTATTCCGATACAGCTTGCGTTGCTTTATCCTCAAAGAGTCGCTTCTCCAGCGAAGAAGCTTTCTCTCACAGACGTTGGTACTTTAACGTTTGAAAAACCTGATGAAGATACTTTTGTGTGTCTTAAAGCAGCAAGACTGGCTCTAGAAAAGGGCGGTAATGCTCCGTGTATTATAAATTGTGCTAATGAGGCGGCTGTATCACTTTTCCTGAAAGACAGGATTAGGTTCCTTGATATTGGCGAAGCAGTGATTTCAGCGCTTGATGATGTAAAATATATTGAAAATCCTACGCTTGAACAGCTGTTGAATACCCAGAAAGCCGCTGAGGCTTATGTAATGGCGAAATACGGAAAATAAGGAGATACTATGAGCGAATTTCTTGGAAATGTAGTTCCGATTTTAATTGCGGTCTTTGTTTTTTGTTTTATAATATTACTTCATGAATTCGGACATTTTATCGCCGCTAAAGCTTGCGGTATATATGTTAAGGAATTTGCTCTTGGTATGGGTCCCATTCTGCTTCGCAAAAAGGGAAAAGAAACGGAGTACGTTATACGTGCATTTCCGATAGGTGGCTCTTGTTCATTTGAGGGCGAAAACGGCGGCGAGGCAGACGATTACGTTGAACGTGAGCCAAATCCCCGTGCATTTAACAGAAAGCCAGTATGGCAGAGAATGATTGTTATTGTTGCTGGTCCGTTGATGAACCTTATACTCGGATTTATTGTAGTATTCAGCTCTTTTTGTGCGGCAGAAGCTATTGCGTCAAGGACAATATCATCCTTCCGTGACCAGAGCGTATCACAGGAATACCTCAAAGTCGGCGACGAAATATTGAATGTAGACGGAATGACCGTTTTTTCAGTGTCCGATGTTTCTTATAAACTCCAGAGCAGTGACAGAAAGAATGATAAGGGCAATCTAATCTTTGATTTTACAGTTAAGCGTGATGGAGAAAAAATTCTGATTAAAGACGTTGAGTTTATGACAACTCAGCGTGATGACGGCTCAAATGGAATATATTTCGATTTTACTGTATATCGTGTTGAAAAGACTTTTCTGAATATTGTAAAAGAGTCATTCCGTGAGTGTGCCTCTACAGCAAGGCTTGTAATAATGACTCTTATGGATATGTTACGTGGTAAATATGGTCTGAATGATTTTTCAGGTCCTATCGGTGTAGGAACTGTTATTACAACAGCTGTAAAAACATACACATTTGCTGATTTTTTAAGCATAGTGTCGCTGATTACAATAAATGTGGGTGTGTTCAATCTTCTGCCAATTCCTGCACTTGATGGCTCACGATTTGTATTCCTTATAGTAGAGTTAATCCGCAGAAAACCTGTTAAGCCTGAAGTAGAGGGAATGGTGCACTTTATCGGATTTGCCGCTTTAATGGTGCTTATGCTTATTGTTACGTTTAATGATATTGTAAAGCTCTTTACAGGCGGCTTTGCGTAAAATAGTAATAGGGTGATTTGAATGAGTTCTGTAAAAAAAGTAAATGTCGGTAATCTGACATTGGGTGATGGAAAAATCTATATCCAGTCTATGCTTAATATTCCAGCGGAAAACATAGATGAAAGTGTAAAACAGGCTGTTGCATTAGAGAAGGCAGGCTGTCAGATTATAAGGGCTGCTGTGCCTAAAGTAGAAAATGCAGAATTGATATCAGCCCTCAGAGAGGCTGTCAGCATTCCTGTTGTAGCTGATATTCACTTTGACTATAAAATTGCCCTTGCCTGTGTTGAGCATGGAGTAAACAAAATCCGCATAAATCCAGGTAATATCGGTTCTGCCGATAAAGTGAAGGCGGTAGCAGACGCTTGCAGAATGAAGAATATTCCTATCAGAATAGGGGTAAACTCAGGTTCTGTTGAGAAAGCTGTTCTTGCGAAGTACGGTAAACCTACCCCCGAGGCACTTGTTGAGAGTGCCTTGAATCACGTGAAACTACTGAATGACTGTGATTTTGATGATATTGTAATAAGTATAAAATCATCTGATGTAAGAACTATGATTTCAGCATATCGTCTGCTGTCAAAGCAGACTGATTATCCGCTTCATCTTGGAGTAACTGAAGCTGGCACTGAAAAAATCGGTGTTCTTAAATCAGCTGTCGGAATAGGTTCGCTACTGTGTGATGGAATAGGTGATACTATACGTGTGTCGCTCACTGCAGACCCTGTAAAAGAAATATATGCAGCTAAGGACATTCT
>JAZQBH010000194.1:0-1649 GCA_045545655.1 Oscillospiraceae bacterium | reverse complement strand
ACGGTTTGCGCCGTTTATGGCAGTCGGAATGTATGTTGCATATTTCTGCGGCAGCTTGACAGGCACGATAGTAATCGGCTGTTCGGCTGCCGTATTCATTTATCTGCTTATTGCAAGAAAATCGTTTGTGGCAAGCTCGGTGTTGGCGATACCGGTGATTGGTATGTTGTTTGGCACGGCGGCAATGCTGTGTTATGTGAATTATGCGGTTGCGCCTGTGATGAAATTCGCCGACCGTACTGTTGTAACGGATATTCTGGTTGAGGAGATTGTCAGTACGTCAAACGACTCTCAGCACATTATCGCACGTGCAGAGCTGAACGGTTTGCAAGCAAGAGTACGGTTGTTCAGCGAGGATTACCTGTACGAGGGTCAGTCTGCCAATGCTGAAATATCCTTCCGCCCTGACGACGAACAATGGAAGCTGTATAACCTTGCAAACGGAATACTACTGTCGGGTGAGCTGACGGTGATTTCAGCTGGCGATATTCCCGAAATGCAGGGATTACCGTATCTGCTGAGGTCGGCACGTGGGTATATGGCGGACGTGGTAACGCAGTATATCCCTGATGATACGGGCGAGCTTGCGTTGTCGGTGATGTTCGGTATGGACGAGGGTCTGCCTGAGTATCTCTCAGAGCGGCTGACCGTATGCGGTGCGGCACACTTCACGGCTGTATCAGGAACGCACTTTTCAGTGTTTGCGGCAATTTTTATGGGTGCGGTTTCCGACAAACGCAGACGGTACAAATCGTGGTTAGCACTGGTGTTCGTGCCGATGGCGGTTTTGTTTTTCGGAACGTCCTACTCGGTGCTGAGAGCGGCGGCGATGTTCCTGATTTTTGCGGCAGGCAGGCTGTTTCACCGTGAGGGCGAAACGCTTAACAGCCTTTGCCTTGCGGTTACTGTGATATGCGCTATATCGCCGTCGGCGGTGCTTGACGTAGGCTTTGCAATGTCCGTTCTCGGCACGTTCGGCTCGGGAGTTGTGGGCGTTAAGGCGGCTGACAGGCTGATTGAAATTCTTCCGCAGAAAAAAGCGATACTCGCTGAAAAGGCAAGACCGCTGATTATTTCGCTTGGTGCGGTAATCTGCACTGCTCCGCTGAGCGTTGCGGTGTTCGGCGGAGTATCTGTTGCGGGCGTGTTCACAACGGTAATTCTGATGCCGCTTATGGGCGTGGGAATGCTTTTGGTTCTGCTGCTGGGCATAACGGGGATTTCGTTTTTCGCAGTACCGCTCGGGCTGATTATGAAGTTTATCACATCGTTCGTGAACGCTGTCGGCAGCATTGAAGCAATGTGGCTTCCGATGAATTACAAGGGCGCAGTGGTGATAACCGTTATCATCGCATTTGCCGTTACAGTGTGGGCGATTGGCTCGTTCAGATGGTTTGAAACCTCGGCGGTCTGTGCGGCGGCGCTTACGGTTTTCTCAATGGCGGCGGCAGTGTTTGTAAATTCCACGGCAGACAGAGTAATGGTCGTTCAGGGGGATTACGGTACAGCAAATATCATAATAAATCAGCGTAAGGCGGTTGTTATCGTAAACGGCACAGGCGGCGGACTCTGCAGTGACCTGCAGAAGGCTCTGCGTGCCAACGGAGTGCGCAGTATTGTTGATTTCAGTGCACCCGACGGAGATTATG
>JAZQBH010000193.1:0-8744 GCA_045545655.1 Oscillospiraceae bacterium | reverse complement strand
GAAATCGACGCCGCCTGTGCCAATGCACTGCTTATCGTATACACCGTTTCTATTGCCGCAGAATTTGCGAAAACCAGCAAAAGCACCTTTGCAATTATAATCAGTGCAAGTCCCAGTATAATCAGCGACATAAAGCCCATTAACGAAATAAGCACTGCACTTTTGCGTATCGAATACTTGCGACAGCGGCTTATGTTGATAGGCGATGGCTTTGACCAGCCAAAGCAGCACAGCATCATACACAGCGCACCCATAAGGTCGATATGCACAAGCGGATTAAGCGTAAGCATTCCGCAGCTTTCAGCGGTGTCATCGCCCAATTTCTTAGCTACCCAGCATTTCATATACGCACGGAACGGAAAGCACAGAAACAAAAGTACAAAAACGGAAAAGAACGACAGTATAACCGATGTCATATCCTCGCCGCTTAACAGCATCAATAATGGCCCTTTCAAGAAAATCCTCCTTGGTCACGTTGGTAACGTTGGTAACGTTGATATCATCCAACATCCGAATTCAATAAATACTTATACATTTTCTATTATACCCCATTTACCAATATTTTTCAAGAGGGAAAACCGTATTTTTTCAAAAAACTCATGCAACCGCTTGACAAAACTCTTTTAAAGGTGTATAATTTAAAGCGTTGATATAAAATCGACAATTTTTTCTGTTTAAATATGGAGGACACATAAATGCTTACGCTTGACAGTGTATACAAGGCATCGCACGTGCTGAAAGAGGTTATCCGTCACACAGACCTTATCAAGGCACCGAAAATCTGCCCTGAATGCGATATTTACCTTAAGCCCGAAAACCTTCAGGTGACTGGTTCGTTCAAGGTGCGTGGTGCGTACTACAAGATTTCTCAGCTTACCGAAGAGGAAAAGGCAAAGGGCGTTATTGCCTGCTCGGCAGGAAACCACGCTCAGGGTGTTGCCCTTGCTGCGGCTAAGGCTGGAATAAAGTCGCTTATCTGTCTGCCTGATGGTGCACCGATTTCAAAGGTTGAGGCTACCAAGTCCTACGGTGCGGAGGTCTGCCTTGTTCCTGGTGTTTACGATGACGCATACAAGAAAGCGCTCAGTCTGCGTGATGAAAAGGGTTACACCTTCATTCACCCGTTTGACGACGAGAACGTAATCGCAGGTCAGGGTACAATCGGTCTTGAAATTCTCAACGACCTGCCCGATGTTGAGGCTGTTCTTGTGCCTATCGGCGGCGGCGGACTTATTTCAGGCGTGGCATTTGCAATAAAGCAGCTTAATCCGAATATCAAGGTTTACGGCGTTCAGGCGGCTGGCGCTCCTTCGATGTACAACTCCATCAAGGATAACAAAATCCAGCGTCTTGAAAGTGTTGCTACTCTCGCAGACGGTATCGCAGTAAAAGAACCCGGCAAGAACACCTTTGAGCTTTGCAGCAAGTACGTTGACGAAATCGTTACTGTTACTGAGGACGAAATTTCCACAGCTATCCTCACTCTTATCGAGCAGCAGAAGCTGATTTCCGAGGGTGCGGGTGCAGTTTCCGTTGCGGCGGCTATGTTCAGAAAGGAACTCAACCTTGACGGCAAGAAGGTAGTGTGCGTAGTATCGGGCGGTAACATTGACGTTACTATCCTCAACCGTGTAATCAGACGTGGTCTTGTAAAGAGCGGTCGTTCGGGTATGCTGAACATCGAGCTTGTTGACAAGCCCGGTCAGCTTGTGGGCGTATCGCAGATTATCGCAAGTCACGGTGGAAACGTTACAACTGTCCGTCACGAGCGTGCCGACGAAAACCCCGACATCAACGGCTGCTTCCTCAGAATACAGCTTGAAACAAGAAACTCCGCTCACCTTGAAGAAATCCGCAAGGCACTTATTGACGAGGGATACAAACTCGTTGACTATATCAAGTAATTTTTGAAATTCCGAATTTGGAGGTTTTATTATGAAAACAATTCACACTGACTCTGCACCAGCAGCAATCGGCCCTTACGTACAGGCAAAGGTTACTGGAAACCTTGTATATTCTTCTGGACAGATTCCGATTGACCCTGCAACAGGCGCACTTGTTGAGGGCGGCATTGAAGAACAGACAAAGCGTGTATGTGAAAATCTCAAGGCTGTTCTTGAAGCGGCAGGAAGCTCGCTTACAAAGGTAGTAAAGACCAACTGCTATCTCAAGGACATCAACGATTTTGCGGCATTCAATGCGGTTTATGCTGAATACTTCACTGAAAAGCCCGCACGCTCCTGCGTCGGCGGATTGCAGATTCCCAAGGGCGCACTTGTTGAGGTTGAAGTAATCGCTGAACTTTAATTTAATCTTTTAGCAACAAACAAATAAAAGGCACTTTTGTAACATATCAAAAGTGCCTTTATATTATACTTCAGGAGATGTTTTATTATGAACACAATAGATACAATCAACCAAAGACGTAGTTACAGAGGAAAATACAAATCTACTCCTGTTCCGAGAGAGGATTTGATTACTATAATGAAAACAGGCTTAAACGCCCCTTCGGGTTGCAACAAACAAACCACAAGCCTTATTGCTGTTGATGATAAATCAGTACTGGAAAAGTTACACAGCGTTATAAATCCACCTGTCGGCGAAACAGCCCCTGCCGCAATTTGTGTGCTTACCAAGCGAACAAACGCATACAGGGATAAATGTTTTGCTATACAGGACTATTCGGCGGCAATAGAGAATATGTTGCTTGCCATAGTTGAACTCGGATATCAAAGCTGTTGGTATGAAGGACACATTACAGACGAGGACAATATAGGTTATCAAATGGCACAAATACTAAACGTTCCCGATGATTATGAACTGGTTTGTTTTTTACCTGTCGGCATTGCGGAAGATTTGCCTATTAAGCCCAATAAGAAAACTTTTGAAGAAAGGGCTTGGTTTAACGCATTCAAGAATAACAATTGATTTTTCAGATTTCAAAAAATGTTTTACGGTTTTGAGCCAACCTCAATATAAAAGCCCACGCTAAAAACGTGGGCTTAATTTGTATTACATCATTGATGCAATAAGCTCTTTAAGTCTTGCGACTGCAGTTTCGGGGTTAAGCTTTTCGGAGAGTGTTTTATCTCTCGAAGAAAGCTCGAACACTCCCTCGTCAAGGTTTCTCGGACTTACTACGACACGGAGCGGAACACCTAGCAGGTCAGCGTCAGAGAACATAACGCCTGCTCTTACGTTTCTGTCGTCATAGATTACCTCAACGCCAGCGTTCTGCAAGTCCTCATACAGCTTGTCTGCCGCTGTCTTTACACGCTCGTCGTCGGGACGGACTGCGCACAGATGAACCTGCCACGGAGCAATCGCCATAGGCCAGATAGGTCCGAAATCATCGTGAGAGCTTTCGCATACAGACGCCGCAAGACGACCTACACCGATACCGTAACAACCCATAATCGGAGTCTGCTCGTTGCCCTCGTTATCAAGGTATGTCATTCCCATAGACTTGGAATACTTTGTGCCAAGCTGGAAGATATTGCCTACCTCAATTCCACGGGAAATGGAGATTGCCTTCTTTGCGCACTCGGGGCAAATTCCGCCGTCGGCAATCTTGGCAAAATCGTGATATTCTGCGTTTGCTACATCACGTGACATATCAAGACCAGTAAAGTGATACTCGTTCTTATTTGCACCACAGGAGAGGTTATTCGCCCCCTCAAGGGAGTTATCGTAAAGCACAGTGAAATCACCGTTAATCTTGAGGTTTACAGGACCGATAAAGCCGGCATTCAAGCCGCATTCTTCGGTAATTACAGCAGGGTGAATTTCACAGCCGAGGTAGTTTGTAACCTTTGTTTCGTTTACGTCAAGGTCGCCGCGAATGAAAATCACAACATAGCTGTCATCTGTGTTCTTCTGATAAACAACCGCCTTACAGCTCTTGTTGAGCGGCATTTTAAGGAACTCGCAGATATCCTCGATTGTGTGGATATCGGGAGTGTAAACCTCCTTGAGTTCGTCGGAGTTGTCGTCACGGAGGCTTTCAACGATGGACTTTGCCGCTTCTACGTTTGCGGTATAGCTGCACTCCTTACAGATTGCAATGCTGTCCTCGCCGATAGGTGTAAGCAGCATAAACTCGTGAGAAACGCTTCCGCCCATCATTCCGCTGTCAGACTTAACAGAAATTACGTTGGGCGCACCACAGCGCTTGTAAATTCTCTCGTAAGCCTTGTGCGCACGAATGTAGTACTCTTCCAGATCCTCCTGAGAGGTGTGGAACGAATAAGCGTCCTTCATAGTGAACTCACGCACACGGATAAGACCGCCAGGGGGACGTGCCTCGTCACGGAACTTGGTCTGTATCTGATAAATCATAAACGGATACTTGGTGTAGCTGTTAGCGTACTCACGCACCAGCTGAACAGCCGCCTCTTCGTGAGTCATACCAAGCACCATAGGCTGACGGTTTCTGTCAGTAAAGCGGAGCAGCTCGCTTGCGATACTGCTGTATCTGCCAGACTCCTCCCACAGAGATGCAGGCATTACAACGGGGAACATTACTTCCTGTCCGTCGATTGCGTCCATTTCCTCACGGATAATGTTCTCAATCTTCTTTGTAATACGCTTCAGCGGAGGGTAGCTGGAATAAATTCCATTTGCCACATACTTGATGTAGCCGCCACGAACCATAAGTGCATGGCTGTCAATCTGACAGTCAGAGGGACGCTCCTTAAAGCGGTCGCCTACAAGCTTGTCCAATTTCATATCTGTCACCTGTCCTTAAATATTTTTATTTAGAGTTTCACTAAAATCTCATTGAGATAATCATAGCTATCACGAAGTTCTGAAAACTCGCCGTAATTCTGTCTGTACAATTCAACAATCATTGCACCGTCAAAGCCGTTGGCACACAGCTGTTTAATAAGCTCTGCGAAATCGAAGTTACCCTTGCCTATCGGCAGACAGTCACGTTCGCTGTCAGCGTCGGAAAGATGTGTATGGATTATGCTTCCGCCAAGTTCCCTTACATAATCGAACGGGTTTGCGTGACTTCTGCGTGCCTGTTTCAGATCAAGCACGAAATTAGCGTAGTCACCCAGTTCCCTTTTCATTGATTTCAGGAAATCAAGGCTTCCCGATAAGCAGTAGGAAACATTCTCCTGTGCCACTGTTATTCCGTATTCTCTGCCGATTTCAGCGAGAACCCTGAACTGTCTGACATAGTGGTCAGCAGGACACTTCGAGCTTAAAATAGCGCCGTGCAGTACAAATATTTTTGCACCCAGCCTGTTCATACTGTTGAAAAAACTGCGGTACAGTGTAAGCATTTCATCAATACGTCTGTCGTATGTGGAAAACAGAAACACGCTTTCCATAGGCGACGAAAAAGGATGAAACGAGGTTACATTCACCTTATGCTCATCACGCATTGCAACAATCTGCGTTGTGCATTCAGCACCGCCCTCGTATACGCTGTTTGCGAAAACCTCGATATTTTCAATTCCCAGTCTGCACAGCTCGGCAAATGCGTCCTCAACGTGAAGGGGATATAACGAGGCTGTTGATACTCCGATTTTCATACACAAATCCTTTTACAGAATACACCGTTTTTCCCGACACACCATCGGAATATGCGGCAATTACAATAAATGAACGTACTGAATTATTATATCACATTTTATTTACATTGTCAAGCGATGTCGGCTGAATATTCTGCGAAAAGCTTCGTATAATAAAATCAGTTTATTACAGACGAGGTAATTATTATGTCGATTGTTTTAATCCGTGCGGTCATTCTGTATGTTGTAATTGCATTTTCGCTCAGGCTGATGGGGAAAAGACAGCTTGGCGAGCTTCAGCCGTCAGAGCTTGTGGTTACTATTCTAATCTCAAACATTGCGTCTATTCCCGTTGAGGACAGCTCTGTGCCTATGCTTCTGGGCCTTGTGCCTATTCTCACTCTTGTTTGTGTGGACATTATCGTGTCGGCGTGTATAATGAAGTTCACCAAGTTCAGAAAATTTGTGATAGGCAGTCCTAGGGTGATTATCTCAAACGGAAAGATACTGCAAAAAGAGATGAAACGTCTGCGGTACACAATTGACGACCTCACGGAAGCAATGCGCAATCAGCAGATTTTTGATATTACTCAGGTAAACTATGCAATAATCGAAACCACAGGCAAAATCAACTTTATGCTGAAAAGGGATTTTGAGAACGCTCAGCGGCAGGACGTTTCCTGCGGCGGAAGCTCGTCCGACCCACAGACGGTAATTATCCGTGACGGCGTTGCAGACCACGACAAGCTCCGTTCAATGAATCTACAGCCTGTATGGCTTGATAAAACTCTTGCCGACAACAAGGTTAAACGTGACAACGTGTTCATTATGACCGCCGACGTCAACGGAAACTACACACTGATACGAAAGGACGATGAAAGTTGAACAGACTGGTAACATCAATTATAATCTTAATAGTAATGGTTGCAGGCTGTATAGGGTCGCTTGTGTGGACAGACTCATTCACCGACAAAATTATTGAAATGACGAACAAGGTGGAACAGGCATTCACCGACAACGACACAGAAACAGCAACCAGAATTGCAAAGGAACTGCGTGACGAATGGGACAAGTTTCTTAAATTTTCAATTTTCGCAAACGACTTGGGGCACACAATAGAACTTACCTCTGCGATAAGTGACGTGTATGCTTACGCACAGGAAAACAACGAGGAACTATACGCCTCGTGCGACAGGGTTGAGGCACAAATCAAACTGTTCAAGGATATGCAGACCCCTACAATATGGAAAATCCTCTGATAAAGCCGTCAGCCGCTCCAAAACGGGGCGGCTGATATACTTATGTTTCAGAAATTTACCGTTTCAAACTGACTTTGCGCTATAAGTCTGTTGGGAGGATAACAGCGGTTGACCGTCCACCAGCTTGCACCAGCAAGGTCGAATTCATCTACAAGCTTCAGTTTTTCGTTGATACTGCGTGGGTCGTCAAACCATACAACGTGACGTGTTCCGTTTTCGGTGTAGTAGAAATAAGGCGTCTGCGTTTCTTCGTCAAAGAGGATTTCCGCACCCTTGGTATTGGCAAGCTCCGTGGCGGCGGCAAAGCCTATGCTTCGGGCTGACGTGCCACGCATATACGGCAAAGTCCAATCATAGCCGTAATTTGGCATTCCCATAAGTATCTTTTCCGAGGGAATTTCCGACACTGCATAACTGAGAACCTTCCGCACTTCCTCAATAGGCTGCACCGACATAGGCATAGAAAAGCTGTATCCCCACTCATACGTCATAATTATCGCATAATCAACCCACTTCCCCTGCTCGGCATAGTCGTGCGACTCGTACAGAATACCTTGCTGGTCGGCACGGTATTTCGGGGCAAGTGCAGATATCAGAATATAGCCGTTTTCGTGAAGCCGCTCGGAAAGCTCACGTAAAAATGCGTTATAGCTTTCACGGTCATCGGGTGCAATATATTCCATATCAAGATTTACGCCGTAGTAATCACGTCTGCGGAGTTCAAAGAGTATAGAGGAAATAAGCCGCTCCTGTGCGTCGGGGTCTGCGAGGATATCCGACAGCACCTGTGTAGAGAAATTACCATCGGAGATGTTCGTAACCGTCATAAGCGGCATAACACCGTTTCTGCGTGAAGATGTGATTATCCTGTCCACATCAGGCGGCGGAATTATATCGCCGTTTGGCACAAGCGAATATGAAAACAGCGATATAAACGACAAAAACGGAAAAGCACAGTCCAGTGCATAGCCCGTAATACTCGGATAAGCATAACCATTCAGCACTGCTGGTCTGCGGACTATGTTGTCGCCCTGTGGGATAACAACCACCTGTCCAGTCTGAAGTGAAATCGGGTTGATATCGGGATTTGCGGCGATAAGTTCATCAAGCGGAACGCCAAACTCCTGCGACAGTGAATACAGCGTCTGGTCTTCGCTTACAGTATAGCGCAGGCTGTCGGACATTATTACAAGGCTCTGCCCTACCGACAGACTATTCGGACTGCTTAAAGCGTTATCTGCAACAATCTGATTTACAGGCACACCGAACATAGCAGAAAGCTGTGAGATGGTATCCCCTGCCCTTACGGTATAAATAAACATATAAAACCTCCTTATAGAAAATTCGGCAGTGACGGAAACGGCAATGCAGTATCCAGTCTTGCACCCTGTATGTGTATCCCGAGAGTATCAGCATAGTCATAGGTTGAAAGACGTCTGTTCCGCGCGTCAACCGAGTGTGCGGATACGAAAATATTCTCGGGAACAACAGGTGAAAGCACAGCGGTTACAATCACTGTATGGTAATAATTGCCGTTTTCATCTATCAGCTGGATTACGTCACCGGGGAGTAATTCTGACAGTTCAGTGGCAATCCCGTAAACGCCCGCTCCCTCGTTGCTGAGGAGAAAATCACGCAGAAACACAACACCGCTCCACGACGGCGAACGGTTATCCGAATTGATGTAGTACCAGCCGTTTTCAGCGGAATAGTTCATCACTCCGCACCCAGCATAAAGGCATTGTGAAACATAGTTGGTGCAGTCGCCGCCGATATCCTCAAAATCGTAGAACAGCGGATTTCTTAAAAAAGCCCATCTTAAAGCGTAACGCACTGCACGGCGGCGGTTGTAGTATGTTTCAACAAGCATAGAAATCACCTCTAATGATATAATATGCAAATGTTGGAATAATGGTGAATATTCTTGTTAAAACACTTGCAATCAATCGAAAAAGATGTTATA
>JAZQBH010000192.1:0-5922 GCA_045545655.1 Oscillospiraceae bacterium | reverse complement strand
CCGTGGCAGAGCGACGACACCTCGTTCGACCCGCAGGCGGCTGTACGTGAAATCGGCGAAACCGCACTGCTTACCTTCCGTGAGTCCGATGAAACTGACGAAAACGGTCTGCCCACAGGCGTAACCGAAACCGTTATCCTTTCGGGTAAGGATGTTGAAAAGGCTGAGGCAGGCTTTATAAGAGATGACAGCGGCTTGCTTGAGTGGATTGTTACCCTCGACCTCAAGGACAGCGGTAAGACCGCATTCGCAGACGCTACAACCAAGCTTGTAGGCGACAGCATTTCCATCTGGATGGACGATGTGTGCATATCCGCACCTACTGTTCAGGTGCCTATCACAGACGGCTCATGCCAGATTTCTGGTAACTTCACCGACGCTGAGGCAAAGGCGCTTGCCGACAAGATTAACGGCGGTGCGCTTCCCTTCAAGCTGGAAACCAAGAGCCTTTCCACAATTTCGCCTATCCTCGGTATGGGCGCGCGTGACGCAATGGCAATCGCTGGTCTTATCGCATTTGCCGTTATTGCAGTATTTATGATTTTCTACTACCGTCTGCCCGGTTTTGTTGCAGTTATCGCACTTGGCGGTCAGGTAGCCGGTATGTTTGCGGCTGTTACAGGCTTCTTCGGCTTTAACGACGCTTCCTCGCTCACAATCCCCGGTATTGCGGGTATTATCCTGTCAGTTGGTATGGGCGTTGACGCAAACGTTATCTCCGCAGAGCGTATCCGTGAAGAGCTCAAGGCTGGCAGAACCATCGACGGCGCAGTAAAGAACGGATTTGCACGTGGCTTTACCGCAATCCTCGACTCCAACCTTACCATTATCATCGTTGCCGTAATCCTTATGCTGGTATTCGGCACATGGTTCGGCGCTTCCACAGACGGCACAATCTATTCGTTCGGCTTTACACTGCTTGTCGGCGTAATTATGAACTTTATTATGGCTTGCTGGGCAACAAGACTTATGACCGTTTCGCTGTCTAAGTTCAAGTGCTTCAGAAAGCCCGTACTGTTCGGCGTTTCCTCCAAGGAAGCAAGCGACGCTGAATCCGGCAAGAGCACCGTTCAGGAAATCGAAGTAAAGGTAAAGACCAACATCGATTTCGTAAGCAAGAGAAAGGTTTTCCTTATCATCTCTTCGCTTATTATTGCGGCTACTGTAATCTGCACATTTGCAATCGGCGTTGACGTGGATATCCGCTTCAAGGGCGGTACTATCGCAACCTACTCCTACACAGGCGAGGTTGACACCAACGCAATCAAGGCAACCGTTGAGGCGCTCGGCACACCCAAGGCAACAGTAACCACAGGTTCTGCATTCGGCGAAAACGGCGTTGATACCATCAACATCTCCTTCGCCGCTGACGAAAAGATGAACGACGCAGTGCTCGAAAACATCAACACAGAGCTTGCGAAGGCTTTCCCTGACAATGAAATCGTAAACCTTGACGTAACCAACGTTTCCGCTTCTGCAGGTACACAGTTTATGGTAAGCTGTGTAATCGCAGTAGGCGTGGCATTCGTTCTGCTGGTAATCTACATCGCATTCCGCTTCAAGAAAATCGGCGGCTGGAGCGCAGGTGTAATCGCAATTATGTGTCTGCTGCACGACGTTATCCTGACTTATGCAGTATTCGTATTCGGCGGAATGTCGCTTGACTCCAACTTTATGGCAGTAGTTCTGACATTGCTTGGCTACTCCATCAACAACACCATCATCATCTACGACCGTCTGCGTGAGAACCGTGCAAAGTACGGCAAGAAGATGTCCGACAGAGAGCTTGTAAACCTCTCCATCAACCAGACTCTCTCCCGTTCCATCATCACCACAGCAACCACAGTTTCCGCTATGGCGTCTGTGTCCATTGTATGCTGGGTAATGGGTGTAACTTCAATCCTGTCGTTCTCCATTCCGCTTGCAATCGGTATGCTGGTGGGCTTCTATTCATCGCTTTGCCTTGCAGGTCCGTTCTGGATCTGGTGGCAGGAGCGCAAGTCGGCAAAGAAGGCTGCAAAGGCAGAATAATTCTCGTTTGCTGACTATCGCAATCCAACAGGCAACTTAACCGCATAACACTGCGGCAATCAGAAAACCACTCCGCCGTACTTATGCAGTTCGGCGGAGTTTTTCTTGAACAAACCAACACACTATTCAACAGGAGCAGCTTATGAGCAAGAACTATTATGACGGCATAATCTTCGACCTTGACGGCACTCTGTGGGACAGCAGCGAAAACGTTGCCCGCTCGTGGAACACCGCCTGCGGCTACGAAAAGTTCAGCAAGAACGACATAATGAGCGTAATGGGGCTTACTATGGAGGAGATTGCGATGAAATTCTTTCCCGACCTCACTCCGCCTCAGCGTGGCGAAATTATGAACCGCTGCTGCAAGCTGGAAAATGAATATCTGCGTGCCCACGGCGGAAGTATCTACCGCAACACGGAGAAAACTCTGCGTGAGCTGGCGAAATCCTATAAGCTGTTTATCGTCAGCAATTGTCAGCGTGGCTACATAGAGGCTTTTCTCGGTTACTATAAGCTGGGCGATGTAATAACAGATACGTTGTGTTGGGGTGATAGCGAGCGCGACAGGATGTCGCAGGTGCCGCCGCCAAAGAACGGCACGGATGCCGTTCAACATAGCGGCGGCTTCGCGAAAGCCGACAATATCAGCGCAATAATCAACCGCTACGGGCTGAAAAATCCGCTCTATGTCGGCGACACTCAGGGCGACTGCAACAGCGCATACAAGGCAAAGGCGAAATTTGCATTTGCCGCTTACGGATTCGGCACGGCAGACAGAATGGAATTCCGACTTAACGACATCGGCGACCTTACGCACATTCTGAAAAATATGAACACGCACTCTTCCACGTCACGCTCGGAAGCCGCCGGGTTTGCCGCCCTTGACGTGATTTCGGATATCGTTGATGTGGTGTCCGATTTAGATATTTTCGATATTTTCGACTGACGCCCACAAAAAGGAGTAATCACAATGGCAACCAACTGCGAAGAATGTACCCACTACGTCTACGACGAGGAATACGACTGCTACACCTGCCTTGTAAACCTCGACGAGGACGAAATGTATCACTTTCTGCAAGGCACAAACTACAACTGCCCCTACTTTGATTTAGACGACGAATACAAATTAGCAAGAAAACAATAACTTTAACACAGAGGTAAACAGATATGATTTGTAAAAACTGCGGAAAAGAAATGGAAGAAAACGAGAAAATCTGCAAGTTCTGCGGATACGACCACGAAACAGACACGATAAAGCCTCTCACCGCCGACGACCCCGAGGTTAGCGCCGAAATCGACAGAATGCTTGATATGATGTTCGACCCCAACCTGTTTAAGTAATCCCCGAAGGAGAAACCCCTATGAAATGCACTCACTGCGGCAACCAGATTGACAACAACGCCGTGTTCTGCACACACTGCGGAACACGAACCAAAAAATACGAAAACTTCAAGCGGATTTCACTGCGCTGTAAATACTGCGACGGAGTGCTTGAAGTAAAGGAAGACAGCACCGTGCTTGAATGCCCCTACTGCGGTGCAAAGGAGCTTATCTACTTCAACGAAAAGAAGAAAAACGCTGATAATAAATCCAAAAAAGGCGGAATAACCCCAGGTTCGGTATTCCTGATTATCTGTGCGGTTTTCTCGCTGATTATTGCGCTTTGTCATCTTATTCTGAATTTAATTCTGCCCGCAACACTGTGCCTTCTTCAGGCGGCTGGCTTTATTACAGCGGTAGTTCTCAGGGCGAATAATCCCGATAAGAAAAAGGCAAGGGCGGCGGCGATTATTATTGCGCTGTCGTGGGCGCTTGCAGTGCCGTCTATGGCAACCTGCTACTACCAGTACGAAACAGGCGCAAACCTTAAAAGCGTGGATTGGAGCATTTTCTTCCTCGGCGACAAAATCCCCGAACCCGACAGCAAGAAAATTGAAATCCGCACCAACTCCGACGCAAAGCTTGAAATAGTTGTCCACGGAACAAGCGAGGAGGAATTCTACAAATACGTTGCCGACTGCAAGACTATGGGCTACACTGTAGACGCAGGCAAGGACTACCCCGATTTCAACGCATACAATGCAGAGGGCTACGGGCTTGAGCTTATGTATCTCGACAACGAAATGCGCATTGAGCTTACCGCCCCCACAACGCTTGCCCCGCTTAACTGGAAACTGCACGAAATTTCAGGTGTTCTGCCCGAACCGCCCTCTGAACTGGGTGCGTTCATCTCCGAAACCAAGGATTATACTCAGGTTGTGGTAGGCGAAATCACCGTTGAGGAATACACCCAGTATTTCACAATGATAAAGGACGAACTCGGCTACACCATCGAGGCAAACCCCTATGGTTCGGCATACATAGCCTTCAACCCCGACGGCTACAAAATCGAAATTTCGCACAACCAGGGCAACAGCGAAATGAAAATAAAGCTTCATCAGCGTCTGGAATGTTCAGAAATCACCTTCCCTGAAATCGGCGTCGGCGCACTTATCCCCTTGCCGAAATCGCAGTCGGGCAATGAAACGCTTGATGAAAAATGGTCTTATGCCGTTACTCTTGAAAATATGACTATGTCCGACTTCAAGGATTACAGCGAACAGTGCATAAAATCGGGCTTTTCTAAGAACGTGCGCCAGTATGATAAGAGCTATTATGCAGACTATTCAGGCGACAAGTCTATCGGAATTGCCGTGTCATACGAGGGCTTCAACAGAGTGCGTATCCACGTCAGCGGCGAATATTCAAAGGACTACTCGAAATATACAAGAAACTGAGTCCCCCTGTATTCCGCCCCCCCCGAACCCCTGAGCCGCTCAGCACAGGCGGTTTAACTGCTTCAGAATGCTGAAAATCCTCAGAAACACGGGATTTATACTGATTTAACGTGCTAATCAAGGGTTTTATTGCTCACGTTGTGTAAAATTACATTGTAAACTTTATGGGAAATACCTAATTCTCGCAAGTAAATTTGTCTTTTTCTCACAGAAGTTACAAATTACTATTGAAAGATTGTTAAAAAAGGTGTATAATGTAAACAGCGTTTCACAGACTTCTGGTCTGTAGTAAATAAAAGAAAGAGGTAGCTTTATGAAATCACCCATCGCAAAAGATGAAATTCTTAAACAGCTTACACAGACATTGGAGTACGACTACCGTACCGATGTAAAGAATGCAACTGTAACACAGATTTACCGTGCGCTTTCCACAATCGTTGTGGACTATATGAAGGAAAAACGTCATCAGTTTATGCACGACAACAACTCTAAGGGAAGAAAGCAGGTTTACTACCTGTCAATGGAATTCCTTATGGGTCGTTCGCTTAAAACCTCGCTGTACAATCTCGGCATGCAGGACGAGGTTGAAAAGGCACTCAAGGAAATCGGCGTAAAGATAGACAAGGTATACGAGGAAGAGCCCGACGCAGGTCTTGGCAACGGCGGTCTTGGCCGTCTTGCGGCTTGCTATATGGACGGTCTTGCAACCTGCGATTATCCCGCAACAGGCTATTCCATCTGCTATGAGTATGGTATCTTCAAGCAGAAGATTGTAGACGGCTGGCAGACCGAGCTTCCCGATAACTGGCTTCCCGGCGGCGGCGCATGGCTTGTGCCCGTGCGTGACCAGGCTGTTGAAGTACGCTTTGACGGCTATATCAACGAGTCGTGGGAAAACGACTATCACCGTCTTGACTATGTAGGCTACAACAGCGTAAACGCAGTGCCTTATGATATGTATGTTTCGGGCTATGACAGCAAGGGCGTTTCCAAGCTCCGTCTGTGGCGTGCAGAGGCTATGTCCTTCGATATGAACGCATTCAACACAGGCGACTACGCAACCGCTCTCGGCGCACAGAACATCGCTCACTCCATTTCTAAGGTGCTTTATCCC
>JAZQBH010000191.1:0-1555 GCA_045545655.1 Oscillospiraceae bacterium | reverse complement strand
CGAGATTGACACCGCAAACGAGGCTAACCAGCGACTTGCTAAAATCAGCGTAAACCAGAGAATGCTTGGTATAAATGCTTCTATCGAGGCATCTCACGCAGGTGCGGCAGGAAAGGGCTTTGCTATTGTTGCTGGCGAGGTTCAGAAACTAGCTGTAACTATGGAGCGTTCTAGTGAAGATATCACAAAGAGCCTTAATGTTGTAACAGAAGTTATCAAAGAACTGAATAGTCTTGAAGAATGATTCTGACGCTGTACGCTTCTTTGCCGTACAGCGTTTTCAATAGTAGTTTATTGCTTTAATCTGGTGCGACTTCGGGGATTGTCTGGTATATGATTATCGTTTGGTGTAAGGAGTGGTAGTGGGTTGAAACCAATAGCAGGAATTCTGATTACAAGTTTGCTGTCGGCTGTGGTGCTTTGTGCATTCAGCAAGACATTCTGGTACTTGCCGTTGTTCTTTGTCGGATTTGCGTTTGCTTTTGCACTGCTTTTCTGGATTGTGATGTGGGTGTTTTCCGTTTTTGTGCGTAAGGATTACTACTCTGAGCCGTCAAAGCTGTATCAGTGGCTGCTGAATGTTGCGTATGCGTTTGTTTGTGAGGGCGCTGGAATCAAGATAATTGCTTCGGGACTTGAAAAGCTCCCTGATGGAGCGTTTCTTATGGTGTCAAATCACGTTTCAAACCTTGATAATATGGTGCAGTGTCTTGCTTTCGGAAAGCGTTCAATTGCATTTATTGCAAAAGAAGAGCTTTTCCGCATACCGATTGTAAAGGGTATGATTACACGGTGTTGCTACATTTCACTGGTTCGCAGCAGCTCAAAGCGGGGAAAATCCGCTATTGAAACTGCAGAGGACTACATCAGTCGTTCGGTGTGCAGTATCGGCGTATATCCCGAGGGACACCGCAGTAAGAGCGGAGAAACAGGCAAATTCCACGCAGGCAGCTTTAAGATTGCCTTGAACACGGGCTGTCCTATTGTAGTAGGCGCTATTTCGGGCACTGAAAACATCAAGAAGAATTTCCCGTTCAGGAGAACAAAGGTTTACTTTGATATTATTGACGTTGTAAGTCCTGCTGGCAGAAAGTCAACTGAACTTTCACAGGAAATTCAGAGTAAGATTGCTGAACACGTTAAAGAACACAAGGAGAATAGCAAATGACTATCGCTTTATATAATCCGTTGTCGTGCAACGGCAACGGAAAAGCAGAGGCAGAGCGCCTGAAAGAAATGCTGACAGAGGAAATTGACTTCCGTGATATCCGCAATATGGATTTCAAGCAGTTTTTTGAGTCCATTCCCGATGATGATAAGGTTATAATCTGCGGCGGCGACGGCACTCTGAGTAAGTTTATAAATTCTTACGAGGGTGAATTCCCTTATGAAAGGGATATCTACTATTTCAGTTCGGGACTTGGAAACGATTTTGCCGCCGACATCGGTGCAAGCGGAGTAGTTCTGCTTAATCCCTACATAAAGGAGTTGCCTGTGGTTTGCATCAATGGCAAAGAATACAAGGTGCTAATCGGTGTAGGCTTCGGAATAGACG
>JAZQBH010000190.1:0-2947 GCA_045545655.1 Oscillospiraceae bacterium | reverse complement strand
TGTTTTGCAGAAATTGATAAAGGCGTTTAAAACTTGAGTGCCTAATCCTTTTCCTGTAAGTTCAGGGTTTAATAAAAATCTACCGATTAAAGCAACTCCTGTTTCACTTTCTCTTGTAATAATTTCTATTGTACCAATCATTTTGTCATCTGAATCTGCTTCATAAATTTCCGCACCATCAGATAATCTTTTTTCAATTTGCGGTTTGGTTAATGGATATTTGTATCCTATTCCTGCCCACTGATTGAGAAAATCAGCATCTTTATTCTCGCACCATTTAACAATATGCTCTATGTTATCTGCTTTAAGTTTCTGTATTATCATAAAAAATATCACTTCCTTTGTCGCTGTAGTTATTCGAATAAATATTGGATTGCAAGTACATTATACCACACTGTCGCTGAAAAAGCAACTCCCCGTTTCGTGAGGATTGGGGAGGTTTTTGTGCGTATAGGAAAGCCGTGCTTGTAATACAGGCGCGGCTTTATATATTGAACTATGAAATATATTAATTCTGCGCCAATTCGACAAGCTTCTTGATATGTATTGCCGCACTATCCAGACACGGAAGCACACAGTTTTCATCATTTAATAACAGTGGTAGCTCTGTGCAACCTAAAATGATTGCTTCTATTCCGTACATATCCTTCATTTTCTTTATTATTTCATTGAACTCCTGCAATGTAGATTTCTTTACAATACCTAATTCCAGTTCTTCATAGATTCTTTTCGCAATAAGCTCTCTATCGCTTTTATCGGGAACAACCACGTCTACTCCTGCCTGAAACAAATCCTTTTTCATAAAGTCGTGTTCCATTGTAAAAATAGTTCCTAACAACCCAACTTTTTTATACCCCTTTCCGACAATCTCGCTACATACAGCTTTCGGAATACTTACCAATGAGACATTTGTGTTGTTTTCAATTTCATCGAATACAATATGCATAGTAACGGCAGTCAGTGTTATAATCTCAGCTCCGCTTTTAGCTAAACAATTAACTTTTTCAGAAATATAGTCAGCCAGTTCTTTATATTGTTCTGCTGAAACCAATTCCCACGTTTTGCGAAAATTTACACTCTCTATTACCAGTTCAGGCATACTCTTACAACAGGTAGCTTCATCGATTCTGGAATTCAGTTCTTTATAATACATAATAGTAGATTCGGGACCTGTTCCGCCAACCAAGCCTATCTTTTTCATTTTGCTTTTCACTCCTTACTAAAGTAGATAATTCTTATTGAATAGATTTATTGTGCTATAATCTCATGTTGGTCATCAAAACCTTATTTCACCAGTTCTCTCTCAGCAGAAAATCTGCTATATGCACGATTTCAATACCATTGTCATTGCCGATTGCAAGAGGGTCACGGCAGACAACGTACTTGTGATAATGGTCTTTGATTTCCATAAGATTATCCGTTTCACGAGTAGACTCGGTCGGAAGCTCCACGCAGACCTGAACATAGATGCGTTCTTCTCTGCGGACTCCTACAAAATCAATTTCCTTTGCGCTGTTCTTGCCGATATAGACGTCATAGCCTCTGCGCTTCATTTCAAGATACACCACGTTCTCAAACATTGCAGAAAGCATTTTTCTGTCAAAGCCCATCTGACTGTATCTGAATGAAATATCGGAAAGATAATATTTCTCCTGTGTTTTCAACACAGCCTTGCCCTGCAAGTCGTATCTCTGGCAGGGATAAATAATAAACGCCTCTGAAAGCCACTTTATATAATTGTAAACCGATTCTACTGAAAGACTGCGATTTTCGCTCTTCAGGAATTTCACAATAGACGGAGCAGAAAAGGTCATTCCTACATTTTCAATAATGTAGCGCACAACTCGGTCGAAAAGCTCCTTGTTGCGTATCTGATGACGTTTAGAAATATCTCTAGTGATAACGGAAGCGTAAATTCCCTCGACAATCTGGTAAGCGGAGCGTGTATCGAAATTGCTGATACCTATAATCGGAAAACCGCCATACTGGATATATTCATCAAAAACAGTTCTTGCTTCGGAAAAATCCTTGTTCTTGAAGGTAAGATATTCCTTGAAGGAGAGTGTATAAACAGGTATCGAAACATATCGTCCTGTCAGGTAGGTTGAAATCTCGCTTGACATCAGCTTCGAGTTTGAGCCAGTAACGTAAATATCAACATCACATCCCTCAAGCAGACTGTTCACAACCTTTTCCCAGCCATCAACCTCCTGAAGCTCATCAAGGAACAGATAACATCTGCCCTTGCCCTGAATAGCGGTTTTCAGGTCGTTATACATATCCTTTGCGGTAAAGTCCTCATCAATATCCATTTCGTTGTATCTGCGTTCGATGATATTTTCACTGCTGATTCCACGCTTTTTCAGCTCCTCAGCCATCATTGCAAGGATAGTGGACTTGCCACAACGACGGACACCAGCAAGAACTTTTACAACGGGAGCATCAATAAACGGCTTGATAGCTTCGATATAATCAGGTCTGATAATCATACCAACACCTCCAGTATGTTACTATTATACCCTAAAAAAAGCAGTTAGTCAAGAAGTTTTTTCTTGTATAACCGAAAAACTATGAGTTTTGGTGTATTTTTTCGGTTATGATAAAGAAAACCGTCCCACTTTTATGAGTTGGAACGGTTTTGTGTTTTATGGGTTTAGTTTCTGCCAACAGGCTTTAAACACCCTTAATTGGTTCGTTCTCTTCCTCAAACTTGCTGATATTCTCACGAATAAGGACAAGAACGTGACTATTTACAGAACGTCCTTCGTAGTCTGCGATATAGCCTGAATAAGTCGCTTGAAAAAAATGTTATAGCTTATTATAAAAACCAGTTACTTAATCGGGTGTCTTATGATGGTTTTCAACTTATCAACGGAACATTTTCTCGGGTCGGAGAGATAAATTTCGTGGTGACGTCTGCCATCAGAAAAATCTTCCGTATAACCGT
>JAZQBH010000189.1:0-1585 GCA_045545655.1 Oscillospiraceae bacterium | reverse complement strand
TCCACGCTTATTTTCAGCACGTCGGGTTCTTTCAGCGTAAACCACTCATCAAGCAGATTAAGCGCTGTTCCGAGAAGGAAGTTCGCCGTGCCATAATTCATTGCCGCCTTTGCGGCATCTTCGCCGCCGCACACCGCCGTTACCGCCAGATGCGATACTGTTGTTCGTTTGAGCACCTTTTTCAGCGGTTTTCCAACGCTTTCAAGGGCAACCTTTACAAGCTCGATTATCTCCTTGATGGTAGGCTTCGGTTTTTCGTCAGCTTCATCATTCTTTTTTTCTGCCTTCTTATCAGCCTTTTTGTCAGAGGTTTTTTCCTCGTTAACCGCAGGTTTTTCCGCTGGTATATCGGAAATTATCTCTTCCTTTTCAAGCTGTTTTTCAGCTGCTGCCGAAGCTTGCTTTACCGACTTCTTTTTCTTCTTTTTCGGCTTTACTTTGACTTTCTTACGTCGTTTCGGCTTCTTCGGGTAAGTGTAGATTTTGATACCCAGAACAGAAATCTTCACGAGAAGGTCTCCGCTGTAATCGACAACAACTGTCGCAGTAAGTCTGAGTATAATCAAAATCAGCAGAAGAACTGCACCGAAAATTATCCAGCCTGTCACGGAAACACCTCCCTTTCAGTATTTTTTGTACTTATGTACTTGTCAATCCTGTTCGGGATTGTCCGTATCGTTGACAGGCTCAGCCTGCTCCACATCGTCGCCTTGCTCTGCTTCACCGCCTGAGTAGTCGAAATCCTCATAATCCTCAAGATTAAGCTGGTCAGTTGAACCAGGGATAGGCGGCAATTCAGACAATGCGCTGAACCCGAAACACCGCAGAAACGTTTCTGTTGTGCGGTATGCAATAGGTCTGCCTGGCACGTCGTTCAGTCTGCCGTGCTCTTCAAGGAGATTTCTCTCCACAAGACTTCTTACAACGCCAGAGCTATCTACTCCACGCACCTGGTCAACAAACGCACGTGTTATGGGCTGATTGTAAGCCACAATCGCAAGCACCTCAAGCGCCGCCTGACTGAGCGGAGCCTGTCGCTTTGTTTCCATCGCAGACTTGATGCACTTGGCAAACTCAGGACGTGTAACCATCTGATAGCTGTCGCCAAGCTTTGCAATCATAAACGCGCTGTTCTGCTCCTTGTAGCGTTCGTTAAGTCGCTCTACTATGCGCAGGGCGGTTTCCTTTTCTATCTCGACTGCCTCTGCGAGTTTATCTAATTCTATCGGCTCGCCGCTTGCAAAAAGTACAGCCTCGCAGGCGGCCATTCCATCAGTGAATTTCACTGTTATTCTCTCCTTCGTCATTCTCGGGTGAATTGCCGTTTGCGTAACGCTCACGTTCCTCGGCGGTTGCTAGTCTTACACTGCGGCCGTCCTCAGAAATCACAATTCTGCCGTCCTTTGAAAGCTCCAGCACGGCAAGGAATGTAGCAACCTTGCGCGAACGGCTCTGCCCGTCATACAGCTTTTTCATTTCAACCGACTGCTGAAGACGCAGATTTTTGAGAATTGTGAATATACCCGTGAAAACAGTAACATAGTTCTTTTCAACAGGCGGATTTACAGGCACACGCTCATATTCT
>JAZQBH010000188.1:0-2574 GCA_045545655.1 Oscillospiraceae bacterium | reverse complement strand
CATTTAATGTCCTTTCAGTTGGCAGCAGGGGAGTCTGCCTTGATAATTTTTCTTGCAGGTCTTGAACGTTTAGCAGGAGCAGCAAGGGCATTTTCCAGTACAGTATGGATTTTTTCCGCAGGAATAAAATTTATGCTGTTTTTAACAACATCGTCAACTTCTTCAAGGTCGGGAATGTTTTCCTTAGGGAAAATAACCGTCTTGATTCCGGCGCGGTAAGCTGCCATTGATTTTTCTTTAAGTCCTCCGATAGGAAGTACCTTGCCGTGAAGAGTGATTTCGCCTGTCATGGCAACATCACGCTTTACAGGAATGCCTGAAAGAGCAGAAACGAGAGCGGTTGTCATTGTGACGCCTGCGGAAGGTCCGTCCTTGGGAACTGCGCCTTCGGGTGCGTGAATATGTAAATCCTTGTTTTTGTAGAAATCTGAGTCAATTCCGTATTTTTTTGAAATGGAACGCACAAGACTTACTGCAATTTTGCTTGATTCTTTCATTACGTCGCCAAGAGAACCTGTAACCTCAATTTTACCTGTACCGTCAAGAACGATAACTTCAAGAGGCATAGTAACACCGCCTGCGGAAGTCCATGCAAGTCCTGTAACAACACCAACTTCATTATTTTTAGCTATTGTTTCAGGAAGATATTTCTGTACACCAAGGAAATCCTTGAGATTTGCAGGGGAGACGGTTACGGATTTCTGACCTGCAACAAGCTTCTTTGCAGATTTTCTGCATATTGCCGCAATCTGCTTTTCAAGCTTTCGCACACCTGCTTCGCGTGTATATCCGTCTATTACGGAATAAATAGTCTTATCGGAAATTTTAAGCATTGACTTGCTTATTCCGTGCTTTTTGAACGTTTTCGGAATAAGATGATTCTTTGCAATATGGAATTTTTCTTCACGTGTATAGCTACCCAGCTCAATAACATCCATTCTGTCAAGAAGCGGAGCAGGGATAGTATCGGTTGTGTTGGCGGTTGTGATGAAAAGTGCATCGCTTAAATCAACGGGAATTTCAAAATAGTGGTCAGTAAATGCCACATTCTGCTCAGGGTCAAGAACTTCAAGCATTGCGGAAGCTGGGTCGCCCTTATAGTCGTTGCCCATCTTGTCGATTTCGTCGAAAAGAATAACAGGGTTCATACATTTTGCCTGTTTCAGAGCGTTTATGATTCTGCCCGGCATAGAGCCGACATATGTTTTTCTGTGACCTCTGATTTCTGCTTCGTCACGGACGCCGCCAAGCGAAACACGGGCGTAATTTCTGCCAAGTGCGGCAGCGATAGAACGTCCGATAGACGTCTTACCCACGCCTGGAGGTCCTACAAGACAGATAATCTGCCCCTTGACTTCGGGATTGAGTGCACGAACGGAAATAAGCTCAAGGATTCTTTCCTTTACCTTTTTAAGACCGTAATGGTCATCATCCAGCTGTTTTTCAGCCTTTTCAATGTCAATAGTATCCTCTGTAAAGGTGTTCCACGGCATTTCAAGTATTGAGTCAAGATATGTCTTTATAAGTCCGTATTCCTGAGAGGAAGGGGAAATCTTGAACATCTTGTTGGCTTCTCTGATAAGCTTTTCTTCCACATCTTCGGAAAAACCAATGCTCTGGATTTTATCGCAGTATTCATAAATTTCTTCGTCTCCGTCATCGCCGCCAAGCTGACGTGAAATAGCCTTCATCTGCTCACGAAGTATGAATTCACGCTGACTGTTGTCAATGGAGCTCTTGATTTGCTCGTGAATTTCCACTTCAAAGCGCAGGATTCTGATTTCGGCAGTAATCATATCAATGAGCATTTTTGCGCGCTTGACAAGTCCGTTTGTCTCCAGAAGAAGCTGCTTGTCTTCGGGCTTCAGGAATACATTGAAAATTACGATATCAAAAAGCTTTTTGAGGTCATCCTCTGCCTCAACTGCCCTGATAAGCTCATCGGGCATTTTAGGTACGAGAGAAGCATATTCGCTGAACAAAATCTTTATTGCTCTGCAATATGTAGTTTCTGTTTCCTCTGATATTGCCGATTTTCGTTCAGTAACAGGAGTTACCTCCGCAACGTCATATCTGTCAAATTCCGATATGGAAACAACCTTCGCACGTGAAATTCCCTGAACAAGCACACGTGTGATTTTATCAGGTGTGCGGAGAATCTGTCTGACCTCGGCAATTACGCCTACATCAAACACGTCCTTTTCATTGTAATTCTCCTCCGGGTTACGCTGTGAAACGAGGAAAACGGTTTTATCTGTGAGACTCGCTGTTTTGAGCGCTTCAATGAACTTTGGATTTGTAACATCGAAATTCAGCACCATTTCGGGAAAAACAACAAGCCCTTTCATTACGATAAGGGGGAGTATTCTGTTCTTTTTATTTTTATTCATTTATATCATTCCTTTGTTCTTTTTGCGTACGCAGTACTTATCTATTATACTATATTGTGATGATAAATGCAAGCGGAATTTAAGCTTAAATTTTAACGGTTGAGGAGCATTTATCCAACAGTAATATAGCTTCGTATCTTTTCAAGCTTTGCTTCGCCTATGCCGTCAACCTCGGTAAGCTCCT
>JAZQBH010000187.1:0-2809 GCA_045545655.1 Oscillospiraceae bacterium | reverse complement strand
AATTTCTGAAAAAGGACGTTACTGAGGGCAACTACTGTCAGAATGTAGTGGAAAAGCTGGCACTCTCACACCCGAACATTTCGTTCCGTTTTATACGGGATAACAAACAGGTTATGCTTACCGCAGGCGACGGAGAGTATTACAGTGCGATTTACTCTGTATACGGAAAGCAGTTTGCCGCTGGAATGGTGCCTGTGGATACCATCTACCGTGATATAGGAGTAACAGGCTATATCAGTTCACCGCTTTTTACACGTGCAAACCGTACAATGCAGATTTTCTTCGTAAACGGAAGAAGTGTAAAAAGTCCCCTTTGCTGTGCGGCACTGGAGGAGGGCTTCCGCAATTCCATTATGGTAGGGAAGTTCCCAGCGTGCGTGCTTAATATCAACCTTAATCCCGCACTGCTTGACGCCAATATTTCACCTGCAAAGACAGAAGTACGCTTTTCCGAGGAAAAGGCTGTCTTTGACGCAATCTATATGGCAGTGAAAAACGGCTTGCTTGGGTATAACCAAAGCCGTGAAATTCAACTGCCCAAGGTAGAAAACACTGCCGAAAAGAAAGAACCAGCTTCTACGGTTGCTATTCCAAGCGGAAGAGCGGTAATGTCTGCGCCAGTCACAGAGCAGACGACGAACAAAGCGGGCGGATTTTCTGCTGTTTCAGTGTCAGGCAATAATCAGCAATCTGAGAAAACTCTTACTGCTGTAAATTCTGCGTTAACTGCAAGTAAATCGATTGAGCGGCTTACTCAGAAGCCTTTTCAGCGTTATGAGCCTCCTGTTGATGAGCAGCCTCAGGGAGAACAGCAGACAATTGCCGAGGTTCAGCAGCCTGTTTCACAGAAAAAGGAGATTGACGAGAAAGCCTTTTCAGGATTTGAGTTTCTCTCGCACAAGTCATTTCAGAAGACTGAAACGAAAACTGTTCAACAGGAAGTTCAGGCGTCTCAATCCGTGCAGAATGAACAGCCGGAACAGTCTGCAAAAGCACCGATACGTGTGCTCGGCGAACTATTCAGAACATACATTGTGTGCGAAAGCGGCGAAAGCCTTGTGCTTATTGATAAACACGCCGCACACGAGCGAATAAATTTCGAGCGTTTTAAGAAAGCGCAGAATCTTCATAGCCAGCTGTTGATAGAGCCTTGCGAGGTGCGGCTGTCTGCTGAGGAATATGACGCCGCTATGAGCTATAACAAAAAGCTTGAAAATGTGGGCTTGCAGCTGAAATTCACTGATAACAGCACGGTTATTGTTGAGGGTATGCCGCAGTCGCTTGAAGAAAACGACCCTGCGGAGCTTGTTCAGAGTATCGTTACAATTCTGGTAAATGGCGATGACAATGCAGAGGGTGTTCTGTTTGACGACGTTCTGCATACTATGGCCTGCAAGGCTAGTATCCGTGCAAACGAGAAACAGGATTTGTCTGAGCTTTCGTATCTTGCGGATATCGTGTTCAATGATAACAGCATAAGATACTGCCCCCACGGCAGACCGATTATCACGCAGATATCCAAAAAGCAGATTGAAAAGTATTTCGGAAGAATAGTCTGATTTAAAGAAACGAGGTGCAGTTTGTGAATAAGGTTATAGTTGTGTGCGGCCCTACGGCTTCGGGAAAAACTGCACTTGCAGTTGAGCTTGCAAAAATGTATAACGGCGAAGTGATTTCGGCGGACAGTATGCAGATTTACACCGATATGAACGTGGCGTCTGCAAAGGCTACCCCCGAAGAACAACAGGGAATACCGCATCATCTGCATGGCTTTCTTGACCCGTCTGAAAGCTTTTCGGTTGCGGATTATGTTGCTTTATGCGATAAGGCTGTGAAGGATATTCTGTCACGAGGAAAAACTCCGATAATATGCGGCGGCACAGGGCTTTATATCAGCTCGTTTGTGGATAACATTACGTTCGACGACAGCAAACAGGATTTTGAGTTCCGTGAGGCTATGAGAAAGTTCGCCGAAGAAAACGGAGCGGCGGCATTGCTTGAGCGTCTTCGCAAGGTTGACCCCGAAACAGCAGATACGCTCCACGAGAATAATGTGGGCAGAATTATCCGTGCACTGGAGGTTTACGAAACAACCGGGCATACTATATCTGAAGCAAAGGCTATGTCACGGGCTGTTCCGTCACCATATAAATTCATAATGCTTACGCTTGAATATGTGAACAGGGAACAGCTAAAAGAACGCATAAACAAGCGTGTTGACATTATGATGGAAAACGGCTTGCTTGACGAGGCTAGGGAATGCTTTGCACAGCCCGACCGTCCTACTGCTGCACAGGCAATCGGAATAAAGGAACTGTATCCGTATCTTCGTGGGGAAAAGGCGCTTTCGGAATGCGTTGAGGAGCTGAAACTCAGAACCCGTCAGTATGCAAAAAGACAGATGACGTGGTTCAGACGTGATAAGCGGATTTATCATCTCCCGATTACCGAAAACGATGGATTATCACAGGTACTTGACAAAGCAAGGGCATATATAGACAGCCAGAAATGATTTTCTTCTTACAATAAAAGGAAATTATAACAATAAATGGATAAAATTACTGTTTTTTTTCAAAAAAAATGAAAAAATTCACAAAAAATTAAAAAAAACAGTAGCAATTTTTTTAAAAGTATGTTATACTATATCTATATAGTTGGGGAAGCCTGCGTTTTTTTAAGGCAGCCGCAGCTTGGAACCGTGTGTTCCACAGTATAGAGAGAAAGAAGTGGTTAGCATGGCAAAGGATATCAATTTACAGGATGTGTTTTTGAATCAGGCACGAAAGGATAAAATCCCCGTGACGATTTA